>JAQWOT010000187.1 GCA_029245725.1 SAR324 cluster bacterium
CTGCGTCTGACGGCTCATCTGCTGACTCTCACTACTCGCCCGGGTTGAGAGCTCATGGTTGTGCTTGGTCTGGGCATTCAACTCCACCATCGAAGAGCTAATCTCTTCCAGCGAGGCTGCCTGGGTTGAGGACTGCTCAGCCAACTGCCGACCTGTACTCTCCAACACACCCGACTCCTGCTGGACCTGACGAGAAGACCACTCCACGTGCTGCAGAGCGCTATTGAGTTGAGAGACCATCTGACGCATTGCTTCGGCCATCTGGCCAATCTCATCTTCCTGCTCAACATCAACTTGTACGGTCAGGTCCTGCTCTTCGGCAATGGTTTGCAGGGCCAGGGCAGTCTGGGTGACTGGCTCCGTGATGTTACGGGAGAAGAAGAGGGCCAGTTGGACCACCAGGGCCACGACACCCAGCAGCAGGACCAACACTACCAGAGCAAGGATCCAGACAGGGCGCAGGACTTCAGAAGCCTGGATCTCAGTGATCAGAGCCCAGGTTTGATCATGGACATTAATCGGAGAGAAGGAAGCCAGCACCCAGTCGCCATTGTAGTTTTGATAGAGACCAGTGTCACTCTGACCCGCCAGGGCCAAGCGGACTGGCTCGGTGTCAGCCCCATTGAGAGAGACCTCTCCACTGAGAGAGGAGGCCAGGTTACGGTTGGGATCACGGGTGCTGGTTCGTAGTTTGAGGTCAGGACCCACCAGATAGGACTCTCCAGTCTCTCTGAGACCGGTGCGTTGCAGCATCACTTCATTCAGGGCGCTGTCTGACAACTGTAAGGCAACCAACAATTGAGTATTTCCCTCCCCCTCTTGAACACCAGACCACGTTTTAATAAATGCCTGCCAATCATCCTCTTCCTGGGATGAAGCCCTTAGGACTGGATTCACTAGAAACGCAGCAGGAGCCATTCCACTTGGAGCGTATGACTCAAAGTCTATGAAGCTTATGCTTTCTGCACTGATCGCTTGTCGTACCACTCTGCCCAAATTACTCTCTGAGTAGGGTCCACTCAGGATATTTGTTTGGTAGTCGACATCCTTGGCAACAGTGTAGAAGATCTCACCATCTGGATGGATCAGAAACAGATCATAGTATTGATTCAACTCTACATAGCTAGCATAGAATTCAGCCCCCTCCTCGTCTCTTGGATTGAGTACTTCGCTGACTGCCATCTCACTGACTATCACCCAGTTGAATTTTTCAAATGTAAAAGGACTCCATGCACTTAGCACATACTGGTTCAGATAATTTTTCACTACACCCACTCCCGATTCTCCAAACAGACCCGCCTGGACAGGAGCCGTATCGATTATTGTCCCTCTGACGAACGAGATCTCTATCGAAAAATTTTGAGGATCTAGAAAAGAATCGGAACGCAAGCGTAGGTCATTGCCAACTAGATAGGTCTCCCCAGTCTCTCCTAAACCGCTACGATCACTCATCACATTCTTGAAACGATCCACAGGGAACTGGAAAATTACCACTCCCAATTGGGTTTGGCCCGTCAATGTTTCCTCAAAAATGGGAACCGCCATGAACGCAGCTGGAGCATTAAAACTAGGCCAATAGGGCTCAAAATCCTCAACAAAAAACTCACCGGGAGCATCCGCAGAGTTGGCTAGCTGAAAAATTCTCCCCAACGCTGTCTCAGCAAAAGGTCCATCTACCAAAGAAGTACCAAAATCGAGTTCCTTGAAAACGGAATAAACAACTCGACTGCTTTTAGAATCCACAAGGAAGATGTCATAGAATCCATACGTTTGCAGATAGTCTCGGATGAAGGGCTGCAGTTCAGAGTGGAGCCTACTGTAAGCCGTTTCATCGGGTTTGTTGAGCGCATCTTTCAGCCCAATTGGATTAGGATTATTGACAATAAAAGCATGCTGCAAAGCAATGCTTGCATCGTCTAACTTAGAGAAATATTTTTCCGTCTCTGGGGCTGTTCTACCATTCAATTGCTGGTAATTATCAGTAAATTCGTTTTCCCAGTATCCTCGTAATTCTTCTCGCATTCTATTGAGATCGGCCTCCTTTAGATTTTGCTCTGGAATATAATTTCGAAAAAAATTGGGCAAAGCCCACATGCTCTCAACAATCAGCTTATTTTTGGCTAAGTCGATGCTCTGGGCTTTAATTGTCTGCAGGTACTCCTGCAACGCTATCTGTTTTGCATCTCGAATTGCAGTCAACTTATTCTTTGCAGCTATCTGAAAACTTTCTACTGTCTTGCCTGTCACTTCCAGATCACTTTGCTGCTGAGCAAAATAAGTCTCTAGCTGCTGCTGTTTATTCTCACGCAGTCCACTCAGTTGTTCGTAGGTTTGTGTAACTAGTGAAGTAGTAGCCACTAGTACACCAACAGCTGTTAGCAATATGGCTGGTACAAAGCCCACAAGCAAAAAACTGCCAACCAGCTTGCGCTGCATTGGAATGTCTTTAAGTCGCAAGGTCTTCTCCTTGTTACAGGAACAGGACTAGGAAGATTTGAAGGACTCGGGAATATTTTCAGAGAGGACGAGGAGGTGAGAGCGGCAGTCGGGAATTACTTGCCAGATTCCAACACGTAGATGAATTCCTTGGCTTCGTGAAGTGTACAGTCCGTATAGCTGCGAACTAGTTGAATGGCTTCAAATTTACGCCCAGCGTTCAGCAGTGCTAAGACTTCTGCCTCCAGTTCTGCCTCTTCTTCTTGGTCCATCGTCCAATTCTCCCAATCTGGAAACCATTGGTTGTCATATAACCAGTTATTGAGAAAGTACACTTGGGTTCGTAAGACAAGCAAGTTACAAAGAATTGCGCTGCCGATACTTAACAGTAGAGCTTCTGCCTGAGTAACAGGAAGATATTGTGGCAAAACAAGGCTGGTTGAGCCAATCAAAGCCATCCAGGAGAGTGCACCAGCCCAGGGCAACCATCTTCTAGGCGCTGTTTGGGATGACGGAAGCAGATCTTCTGAAGAATCCTGCGATCGCTCGTGTTTGGCTGCTTGCATGTCACCCGGTTTCACAAGATAGAGTGATTAATAAAGGGATATCTCTCAATTTGCAATCACCATTCCTTTTCAGAAACAGCACTTAGAACCTAAGCTGGCAGGGAATTATTGTAGGAAGGGGTTGTGTTGCTTCTCGTGACCAATCGTTGATTCAGGTCCGTGTCCAGGAACAAACGCAAAATCATTATCCAAGAGCAGGAGTTGGGTACGAATGGACTCCAGCAACTGTGCATGGTTTCCACGTGGGAAGTCAGTCCGACCAATCGAGCCCTGAAAGAGCACATCACCCACCCAAACCCGGCGGGACAGTTCATGGATCAGCACCACATGTCCGGGAGTGTGTCCTGGACAATGACGAACCTGTAGGGTTTGTTCTCCAAAAGTTACCTCGTCACCCTGACGGAGCCAACGGTTTGGTAGAAAAGCAGACACCTTTGGGAAGTTGAAGTAGCGACTCTGCTCATCTAAAGCTTCAATCCAAAACAGATCATCTTCATGGGGACCCTCTACCGGAACACCAAGTCGCTCAACCATCTCTCCTGTCGCTCCAACGTGATCTAGATGACCGTGAGTCAGGATGATCTTCTCCAGAGTAAGATCTGCTTTTTCCAGAATTCCCAGTAAACGATCCACTTCCCCCCCTGGATCCACAAAAGCAGCTTGGCGAGTTGCTTTACACCAGATCAAAGAACAGTTCTGAACAAAGGGGGTGACAGGACAAATCCGATAACCGAGACCAAACATCAAAGCTCCAAAGGAAGGAAAATTCAGGAAGGATCCTCGCAGACTCTCTCAAAGGTGGCAAAGGTCCGGCCATAACACTGACCTAGATCACAGGCCTTGCGCCAGTCAGTACAGGCGGGCTCGCGCTGTTTCAAGTAATAGTATGCATTGCCACGCAGATAGTGTCCTTCTGCGTGCTCTGGGTATTCCAAGAGCAGTTGGTTCAGTTTCTCCAAACCTACTTCATAGCGATGAGCCCGCAGATGGGCTTGCCCCTGACGAAGCAGAGACTGTTCATGGTTGTAGCTACGAACTTCCTCTTGAAAAGCCGACTGGGCCAACAGCGTAATTGGCCAGCATAACCCGCCAAGAAAAAACCAGATCCACCACAAATGACTATTGTTCCAAACCATCAGGATTGGGAGGTTCTTACTCGTTCCCAAAAGAAAAAGGCACCCCAGCCCACCACAACCGGCAGCACTCCTACCAGCAGAAAATTGGACACATCGATGCCCTCAAAAAAACGCAATCGATTGTCTTCAAAATTAACCACCAGGCTGGTGAAGACATGAAAAATCACCCACATACCTGAGAATGCAGCAAAGACGAAACGCTTTCCTGACACTATTCTTCCTCCTCCTCTGTTGAGACAGGGCTGGGTGGCCGAGCCTGCACTTGGTTTCTTAGCCAGATCAGGTGTTCCCAGCGACCACTTTCTCCAAAATCTTCTTTCAATTGTTCTTCGTAGACGGGACGGCGAACCGAAGCGGCACCTTCCACAGCCCAACCGACACTGTCCGCATACTTTTCAACATATTCCAGTGCATCTGTCTTGTGACCTTGGTCTACCCAGTCTCCCAAGACCAAGAAGCAATGTCCACCTGATACCGTCACTTGCCGCATTTTCAGCATACACGTACGGAACACTTCTTTCCACTGTGCAGCCGAATGCTGTCGTCGTGTGCCAATCTCCTTCAGCGCAAGTTCCTGAATGGAGAAGTGCAACCAGCGCAACCGTAAGCGATGATGATCAAGGTAGTCATAGGTTCCTGGATAGGGCGGACTAGTGATCAGACAATCGAATGGATCACAACCTTGTGGCAAGCTCAATTCCCGCACATCCTGCTGCCAGATTTGTGGCCGCATTTTTGGGTCAGTCAGACGTCGACTCAGATCCTGCTGACGTTCCAGCACCTCTCGGGTTTTTCGCTGCATCCACAAAGAGAAAGCTCCACGCGGGAAATTACCTTTTTCCTTTTTTTCGCCGTCATTCCCTTCTTCAATGCGACGGGAAAACTTACCAACCAAACTGGAAAAAACAAAGCGTAAGGTATCTCGATCTGGACCTGGATAGAGCTGTTCCAAGCAATCCGACCACTGCAGCATCTCAGCAAAGATATGGGGTTGGTAGTGGGTTTTCAGCATGGACAAGTGGGGATGCTCGACTCGAATCTTATCACGACGCCGTCGCTCGACTTCGTTTTGGAGGAATTCCAAGGCATTCCAGACCATTACAGCATGCTTGGGCAGACGACCACGGCAACGTTCCCTAGCAACCAGTGCTGCAATCGGATTAATGTCGTTGCCTGTGACCTCCCATCCTCGGCAAAGGCTCTCAACCAATAGCGTTCCCCCACCCATGAAGGGATCACACAAGCGGGGTGACTGGCCCTCATGTTCCTGTGCCAACCATTTCAGAATGGTACGAGGCAAATTGGGGTGGAAGCGAGCAGGATAGGGATGCAACCCATGGGTCAAGGAATAGCCTTCACGTCCCTGAGGAGGAGTGCGCAAGGCATTCTCCAGCATCCTTCCTTCACGTCCTTGGTGACGAGATTCAAGGTTAGCTTGAGAGGCAGAACGTCGAATGCGACGAAACTTAGGTTCAGTTTCAGCAGTCATTGGATCTTGGGAAAGAGTTCTTGTTCAGGCACTACCAGGATCACCAGTTTTTAGTGCAACTCGTCCTTCTGCGTTTCCAAGTGCTTGGTAGGCATGATAGCGAGCCTGATTGCATCGTTCGCACTCGCAGCCAAGCTCATCCTTCAGCAGAGCTTCTTCTTGAGATGCAAGTAGTTCGCGCAGCGCTTCATAGAGTTTTGGTGCAGCAGCCAGTAGGTGTAGCGTGTTTCGCCACTCTTCATCTTCTTGGGCAGGCAGTTCTAGGATGGTCGTTCCTTCCTTCGTACAAATCCGGAAGCAGTGGCGCTCGTAGTGATAGTGGAGTTGCCAGGGTCCGGGAAGGTACGCCAATTGGCTCATTCGGTCTTCTGCAGCAATATCAACCGATAGGACTTGTGCTTCGAGAAAGAGGCTCCACTCGTTCCTCCAGAGAAGTACTTACGATTGATCTTCTCAATTTTCTTGCGGTAGATTTTGGAAACACCCCAAGCCAACCAGGCCGCATTGCTACGGGTGTAGTAGGCAACGGCATTCCAGATTGGTTGAACAACCTCGCGGAGCAGGCTGTCCATCAGATCCAGAGAAGGAGCGGTTTCTTTAGTGATGTCTTGATCCAATAAGATTTGTAGAGGATATCCACCAAGCACCTGATAGAAATTTTCCAATCGATGGCCCCCACTAATTGGACTCTTCGTATCAGCAGGAATCGTGAAAAAATCACAGACCAGCAAATGCCCTGACGGGTTCAGGCGAGCCAGCGTTTCTTCTAACGCTGCCTCCAAGTGGAGATACTGAAAGCTCTCACTGCAGAGGACCAGATCATACTTTCGATCCGTCTTCAGGTCTTCGTAGCGGCATTCAAAGATCTTCACATCCGCCCCCAACAAACCTCGAGCGTAATTCGTCAGGTAGGGACTGGGCGAAACACAGTCAACCTCGTAACCATGCTCGATCATCTTTTGAGCAAACTTCCCAGAACCACAGCCTACATCCAAAATACGTTTGACTCCCTTTGGGATCGTCTCTAGCAACAAGTTGGCGTAGTTTTCTTGAGCCTGTAGCACATTGGCAGGTTCAACACTCAGTTCGGGCGTCCAAAAACCATAGTGCAGATACTCTGTCTTGTAGAAGTGACGAGCGACTGCCAGACCAACGTCCAGTCCAATTTCTTTGAGTTCAACCTTGGGCGCTTGGGATTCCATGATGGTTTGGTGAAGAGGGAGGCTACTCAAATAGCCTCCCTGCGGTAGGAAGATCAGCCCTTTTGGGCCATGTAGCGAATCAAGTCAAGAACACGATTGGAGTAGCCAATCTCATTGTCGTACCAGGAGACCAGCTTGAAGAAGTGATCACCAATGCCAATTCCAGCAGTTGCATCAAAGATAGAGGAACGAGCATCACCAATAAAGTCAGAGGATACCACTTGGTCCTCAGTGTATCCTAGAACACCCTGCATGCTTCCTTCTGCAGCAGCCTTCATGGCAGCGCCGATCTCTTCGTAGGAAGTAGCCTTTTCCGTGCGCACTGTTAAGTCGACCACTGAGACGTTGGCAGTTGGTACTCGAAAAGCCATTCCAGTCAGCTTACCTTTAACCTCAGGTATACAAAGCCCCACTGCTTTGGCAGCTCCAGTGCTCGAAGGAATGATATTCTGGAAACCTCCTCTTCCTCCACGCCAGTCTTTCAATGAGGGTCCATCAACTGTTTTCTGGGTCGCTGTGACAGCATGTACCGTCGTCATCAAGCCTTCTTCAATCCCATAGTTGTCCAAGACAACCTTGACAATAGGTGCCAAGCAATTGGTGGTGCAGGAAGCATTGGAAACTACATGGTCACTGCCCGGATCGTAGTCGTTATGATTAACACCCATCACCAGGGTTTTCAGATCACCCTTTGCAGGCGCTGAAATTACAACTTTCTTGGCTCCCGCTTGGAGGTGTCCTCCTGCAGTCTCGGCGTTAGTGAAGAGGCCTGTTGATTCAATTACGTAATCAACACCAAGATCTCCCCAGCCAAGATCAGCTGGATTACGCTCCGCTTTGCACTGGATGGCTTTGCCATTGATCAGCAGTTGATTACCGTCAGAAGCGACTTCGCCTCTGAAGCGCCCATGAGTCGAATCATACTTGAACATGTAGGCTAGGTTTTCTGAAGGGAGCAGATCATTGATTGCTACAAGTTCAAGATTCGGGTCATTTGCACCAGCCCGGACGACCATGCGCCCAATTCTTCCAAATCCGTTGATACCAATACGAATCGCCATGGACTTCTCCAGTTCTTAGGTACTTATAGGGGGTGAATCAATTTTTATGTTTTTCGGTAATGCCATCGGGACTACCGATGATGAGTCGGTCTGTCATATCCACAAAAAGACCGTTCTCAACCACTCCGGGCAACTGATTCAGCTGGTGGTTGAGCCTAGGGGCATCTTCTATTTGTGACAGGGCGCAATCGATGATGTAGTGACCTTGATCAGTGACAAAAGGCTTTCCTTCTCGTTGGCGCAGAGTAGGAACGCCTCCAAATTGTTCTAATTGTCGCCTGGTGACTTCCCAACCAAAAGGAATGATTTCTACCGCTAGAGGGAAAGCCCCAAGACAGTCTACACACTTGCTGACATCCACCATGATAATGCGTTGACGAGCTGCTGAGGCGACAATCTTCTCTCGGAGCAAGGCACCTCCTCCTCCTTTGATCAGATTCAGTGCAGGGTCTACCTCATCTGCCCCATCCAAGCAGAGATCAAGTACTGGTTGCTCTTCGAGGGTAGTCAGCGGAACACCTTCCGCTACAGCAAGTTGTTGTGTTGCCTCAGAGGTTGGCACTCCCTGAATACGTAGGCCATGGCGGACTCGCTCACCAAGAATCTGGACCAGATAGCTGGCTGTCGTTCCGGTTCCCAACCCAAGTATCATTCCATCGGTGATCAGTTCTGCCGCTGCTGCCGCTGCACGCTGCTTGTTGTTAGATGACACCATCTTCCTTTAGCCATTCGATCAGGGTGTCACGAAGTTGTTCTGGCTCAAAGCCAAACTGCTTGCGGAGTTCTTTCTCTGGTGCAGAAGCACCAAAATCGCTGTAGCCCAGCAGATAGTCTGCGTACTTGCGCCACGGTCCTTCACTACCAGCTTCGATCGAAACCACCAATGAATCTGCAGGAAACAAGTAGTCTTGGAAGCTCGGATCCTCGTATTCCATTGCCTCAATGCAGGGCATCGATACATGGCGAGTCGGGATTCCAAGTTGCTGAAGTTCCAAGCGCAGTTGCTGGGTTGCTCCACCTTCAGAGCCTGTCGAAATTAAAACTAGACCGGGACAGTCTGGATTTTTCAGAGAGTAGGCTACCTTCTCATCCAGTTCATAAGAAAAATCCTGAACAATGTAGGCACCACGTAGCATATCTCGCGGATCAAAGTCCTCCATCCGCTCCAGCAATGCTGTCTTCTGACGAGTCAGCAGGATTGCAGCAGGAGTAAAAACATGATCACGGCCAAGCACGTAGGCCCAAGCTGCAGCAGTCTCCAGCGCATCTGATGGACGCCAAACTTCTAATTCAGGAATCAAACGCAGTGCCCAAGCATGCTCAATTGGTTG
>JAQWOT010000188.1 GCA_029245725.1 SAR324 cluster bacterium
TTACCAATACGAAGTGTCTTCAGTGCATGGTTTGGGAAAGCTGTTCGGGCCAAAAAAAATATGTATGAGTACAGAACAAAACTGAAAAGAAATATGGCTCCACCAAGCTAACGAATCTCAGGAAACCAGTAATCCTGAGAACTTTTCAAAAGGAAGAAACTACGAAGCAAATTTTGAAATGGACCAGCATACTCCAAGAGATCTGTCCAAACATAAGCCATTTGATAGGCTGGCATAGCTAAAGGCAGAATCAATAATGTACTGAGCAGAGTTTCCCCCTTGAAATCATAAGTAGATGTTACCCAAGCAGTACTGACGCCAATGATGGTTGCGCCAATTACAGAACCTATCATTAGCCAAAGAGTAGTCAGAATATATTTTGGTAAAACTGTATCAAATAAGTGTCGCCCTAGATCACCAGACCGACCAAGGCTAATGAATAGAATTGATGCAATAGGAATTGATAAAAAACTATGATCAACAGACTGAGGTATTGCCAACCTTTCTCTGAATCCGAGACCTTGGTACTTCTAAAAACAGAATTTAGTAATAAATTCTGTTGAATTGCTAAGTCTTCTTTCACTCGTCGAATTCCACCTGATCAACTAAAATTGAGGCATCTTTTCGATACTGAATAAAATCAACGAGCGATATTTTATCTGAGATGAAACCCTCATATGGTTTTAACAGTGGAGAAAGAGCTACCCCTTTTCGGACTGGAAACTTATAATTCACCTTGGCATATATTTTTTGCGCGTCTTCACTGACTAAAAAACGCATTAGCTTGATCGCATCCTCTCGGTTTGGAGCATGTTTTGTGATCGCCATGCCACTAATATTTACATGGGTTCCACGATTTTCTTGATTAGGAAATAGTAGTTTAACACTCTTTGCCCACTCTTGCTGCTCTCGATCAGCCATCATTGCTCCAAAATAATAACTATTTCCAAGAGAAATATAACACTGACCCGCGTAGATAGCCTTAACTTGTGCTCGGTCATTACATTGAGGTCTACGAACTAAATTTTCTTTGACGTCTTTGAGCCATAATTTGGCTTCTTCTACTCTGTGATGAGCGATCATGGAGGCAATCAAATCTATATTGTAATCGTGTTTACCACTTCGCGAGCAAATTCGATGATTCCATCTTGATGAGGTTAATTCTTCATAAGTCATGTCGTTCCCTTGCGCTCTCTTTTGAGATGCATAGATAAGATGCGCCCTGATTGTCAGGCCGAACCAATTTCCAACGAGGTCCCTGTAGTTAATGGGGATAGCTTCTTTTAAAATTGAATCCTGGATAGACTGGCTAAAACCCAATTCTTGTACTTCTCATAAACGTGGAGAATTAGAAGCTAATAGCAAATCTGCGGGTGAATTCCTACATTCCATTTGCAGTCTTTGAATCAAACCCTTTTTTGTAAAAATTGTATTAACTTTTATTCCAGTCTGTTCGGTGAATTTTGAGAAAAGTGGTTCAACCAAAAAAGATTGTCTGTAGGAAAAAACATTGACCTCTGCTGAGGTGATCGTCGGGATGAGATACAAAAGGCCGATCAACATTAATACAGAAAATTTCATATAAAAATCCTTGGAATGAATACTCAAAAAAAGGAAATCCTGCCTGCGGACAGAATTGGGGAAAAAATTCGATTAGACTAATCTAAAAAATAATAAATAAAAATAAATTATTTTAGTATAT
>JAQWOT010000189.1 GCA_029245725.1 SAR324 cluster bacterium
GTCAATCAGGGTGAAACTGTCGCAGTGCTAGGGCAGTCAGGCAGTGGAAAATCGACTCTGCTTTCTTTGCTTGCAGGTCTTGACCAACCCACCAGCGGAGCACTGAGGATTCGTGGAACAGATCTGGCCCAAATGAGTGAAGAAGAACTAACGCGATTCCGTGCGGAGAATATCGGGATCATTTTCCAGCAATTTCATTTGATGTCACATCTGACAGCTTTGGAAAACGTCAGTTTACCACTAGAAATTTTTCAAAGGGCTGGACATGCAGAACGCTCCTGTAGAGCTTTGGAACAAGTGCGACTTGAACATCGTCATGACCACTTCCCATACCAGTTGAGTGGTGGAGAATGTCAACGGGTTGCAATCGCTCGTGCTGTGGTCGTGGAACCCGCGATTTTGTTAGCTGATGAGCCTACAGGAAATTTGGATGTGGAAACTGGTGAGCAGATTGTGAATCTACTTTTCGATTTGGTACGTGATACGCAGATGACTCTCTTAATGGTGACTCACAATAGGGATCTAGCGGAGCGTTGCCAACGGCAAGTCGTGCTTCAACAGGGGCAACTCGCTGAACTTTGAACCTATCTCATGCCGGGAATCAGGCATAGATTAAGGACAGAATGGAAATTCGACAGGATTTCGTTGACAGCATTGGCAACACACCACTGATTCGCCTGCGGAAGGCTTCAGAATTGACTGGGTGTACAATCCTGGGAAAAGCTGAGTTTCTAAATCCGGGAGGATCTGTAAAGGACCGAGCTGCCCGAGCAATTATTTTGGATGCAGAGAAGAAAGGATTGCTTCAACCAGGTGGTTTGATTGTCGAAGGAACCGCTGGAAATACTGGAATTGGACTCGCCCTAGTTGGAAATGCCCGAGGCTACCGTACACTGATCGTTATTCCTGAGACTCAGAGCGAGGAAAAAAAAGACATGCTGCGACTTTGTGGTGCTGTAGTTAAAGAAGTTCCAGCAGTGCCCTACAAAGATCCAAACAACTATATTCATCAGTCGCGAAGAATCGCTGAAGAAGCAGCCGCAACCGAATCCAACGGTTCCATTTGGGCCAATCAATTTGACAACACAGCAAATCGAATGGGGCACTATGAAACAACAGGACCAGAAATCTGGGCGCAGACCGATGGGACTGTGGATGCCTTTATCTGCTCGGTTGGGACTGGAGGAACCTTGGCGGGAACAGCCATGGCTCTGCGTGAGCGAAATCCTGATATTGTGATAGGGTTGGTTGATCCAATGGGAGCTGCCCTCTATTCCTACTATACCACGGGTGAATTGCAATCTGTTGGAAGCTCAATTACCGAGGGCATTGGTCAGGGAAGAATCACCGCTAATCTGGAAGGACTCAAGGTAGACGCTGCATTTCGGGTCACAGATGATGAAATGTTGCCCATCTGCTTTGAACTACTGAGAGATGAGGCGCTATGCTTGGGAGGCTCAGCGGCTCTGAATGTTGCCGGGGCAATCCGTTTGGCCAAGCAACTTGGACCAGGCAAAACCATTGTCACTGTGCTTTGTGACTCAGGCGTCCGCTACAAATCGAAGCTCTTCAATCCTGAGTTTCTGCAAAGCAAGGATTTGCCAGTGCCGATCTGGCTGGAGAATGGTGAATGAAAACTCGAGTTGCGATCCTCTGTGGTGGCTTAAGTGGGGAGCATCAGGTATCTTTGATTTCGGCTTTCAATATCGCCAGAGCTCTTCCCACAGACCACTACGAGGTTCAGCTAATCGGTATCCGCAAAGATGGGAGTTGGTGCTGGAGACCTGAGGGAGACCTACTTTGCCAAACCCAGGATATCCGTGAAATCCATTTGCACCCAGCAGCGGAGACTCTTCTCCCAAGACAGTTGGGTCGGCTGCAAAATGAACAAGGTAAGTTACAGTGGCAGGCAGATGTTTTCTTCCCAATCACCCATGGGAATTTTGGAGAAGACGGCTCCTTGCAAGGGATGCTGCGACTGCTTCAAGTGCCCTTTGTCGGCTGTGATGTCTGGGGATCTGCGATCAGTATGGATAAGGATGTCACGAAGCGACTGCTCGTTCAGGCAGGCCTTCCGGTCACACCTTTTATCACGTTACGCAGGAACGAAGCCCTCCTCTATTCTGAAGTGGGCGCCAGATTGGGGTCACCATTCTTTGTCAAACCAACCCGTGAAGGCTCTTCTTTGGGAGTTACCAAGGTTCACAACGAGGATGAATACCCACAAGCGTTGAAAGAGGCCTTTTCTCTGGACCACAAGATTTTGCTGGAACAGGCTATCATCGGTCGGGAAATTGAAGCTGCTGTCCTTGGAAATGATTCTCTTGAAGTGGCTAAGATTCTGGGTGAAATCATCCCCAATCATGAATTCTATTCTTATGATGCGAAGTACGTCGATCCGAATGGGGCGATTCTGAAAATCCCTGCTGAGATCGAAGCTAGTGTTGCGAATCAGATTCGTGATTTGGCTGTGGAGTCTTTTCGGGTTGTCGAAGGTCTGGGGATGGCACGAGTTGATTTCTTCCTAACTAAAGATAATCAGATTTACATTAACGAAATCAATACACTGCCTGGATTTACCAGCATTAGTATGTACCCAAAACTCTGGGAAGCATCAGGCTTGTCTTATTCAGAATTACTGCACCAATTGGTACAGTTGGGTCTTCAAAGAGCGGCTCTGTAACTGTGAGAATACACAACAATCCACTGTTGCAGGTGGTGTTGGTAGAACCACAGATTCCACCAAATACTGGGAATATTGCCCGATTGTGTGCGGCGACGAAGTGTCACCTCATTTTAGCTGGTGAGCTTGGTTTTGAACTTTCTGATCGCACCTTGAAGCGGGCTGGGTTGGACTATTGGGATTGGGTCAGTTGGGAACATATCCTGGATTGGGAAGACTGGGTCAAGCAGTTAGACTTCACACGGTGTCACTTTCTCTCCACTCATGCGAAGACTCCTTACACCCAGATGCCGATTCAAGCGGGGGACTTCATCTTTTTCGGCAAAGAAACAGCTGGTTTGCCAAAGTGGCTGTGGGAACCACATCCTGAAAGAAGCTTCACGATTCCCATGTGGGAATCTGAGGTGCGCAGCTTGAATCTTGGCTCTGCTGCCTCCATTGTAGTTTATGACGGACTCCGTCGCTTGGTTCCTTTCTAAACATTCGACATCCATAAATTCTTCCTTTCAGATTCACGATGCTGTGCTACAGTAGCCCCTCCTTCATGGATGATTGAGAAACAAGAAACGACATACAGCATGGAACAACAAGCGAAACTTTGGGCTGTGGGCGGGGGCAAAGGAGGTGTGGGAAAGAGCTTCCTGACCACTAATATTGGGGTCTTGCTGGCCAAAGAAGGCAAGCGAGTGGTGCTTATGGATCTGGATCTAGGAGGGGCAAATCTTCACACCTGCCTCGGGGTCACCGATCTGGATCGAGGAGTGTCCGACTTCTTGATGAGGCGCTACGAAGAGTTGGAAGAAGCCTTGGTTCCGACCCAAGTACCAAATCTTTTCCTACTAAGTGGAGCACAGGATAGCCTAAATATCGCGAATCCAAAGTATGCGCAAAAAATTCGACTTCTCCGTGAATTGAAAAAGATTGAAGCGGATTACATTCTGATGGACTTGGGAGCGGGGACTTCCTTCAACACTCTAGATTTTTTCATTGCCGCAGACACTCAGTTACTAGTAGCGATTCCTGAGCCAACCTCTATAGAAAATGCCTACCGTTTCATTAAAAGTTCATTCTATCGACAGATCCGACTTTATAGTGAAACCCCAGAGTTGCGAGATTTGGTTGAAGAATCAATGGATCGTAACAATCGGCATGGTATCCGCACTCCGCGTGAATTGCTGCTCCATCTGAAGGAGCTAGGACCGGAGATGTCTGATTTTGCAGAACAACAAACAGAGAGATATCGTCCTAGTCTAATTCTGAATCAGGTTCGTTCCAACAACGACATCAAGGTCGGCCATGCGATGGAAACCGCCTGTCTAAAATACTTTGGACTATCTGTAGATTTTCGAGGATATGTGACAAACAACGATTTGGTGAGACGCTCAGTCTTACAGCGTAAACCCTTGATGATGCAGTCACCCGACTCAGAAATCGGGCAAGACCTGCAACGCCTGCTTGGTAACATTTTGCAGCGTCAAAAGGTGCCACCGTCATGAATGCGGAGTCGGAGATAAGCCGGGTTCTGTTCTCTTCTAAGAGTCGTGATCATTTATCTAGGATTGCTGTTACCAGCAACCTCCAGCATCCTACCCGATCGCCAGACGGGCCGCCTGATCACGATCCTATTTGGACTTGCAGCGGATGGGGTTTACCCTGCCAGGTCTGTCACCAGCCCCGCGGTGAGCTCTTACCTCCCCGTTTCACCCTTGCCTGTGCCGAAGCCATCGGCGGTCTATTCTCTGTGGCACTTTCCGTCGGCTTACGCCGCCTGGCCGTTAGCCAGCATCCTGCCCTGTGCTGCCCGGACTTTCCTCTCGCAACTCGAGAATCATGATCGATTCCCTCGCCACCAGCGATCACGTATCTAACTCCGCAAGCTCACTACGCTATCAAGAAGTCTTTGTAATCGCTAACTATTTTTTCATCACTGGCCAGTCTGCCTTGAGGAGTACGTTCATTGGCACTGGCTATGGTCCCTCGTTGAGTGACCGTTCTCTCGAACTCTAGCTAACCGCACATGACCCTTCTAATCGTTTTTGTAGCAATGGCATTAGGAATCTCCTTTGTCTGCTCCATTGCCGAAGCCGTCTTACTCAGCATCACTCCGGCCTACGTTGCTCTTTTGCAGGAAAAAGGGAAGCGCTCTGGAGGGATGTTGTTTCAACTGAAGGAAAATGTGGATCGGCCGCTCACCGCCATCCTGACCCTGAACACCGTCGCCAACACGGTAGGAGCCGCTGGAGTTGGAGTTCAAGCAACTCAACTTTTTGGTGATGAGTATCTTGGCGTTGCCTCGGGAGCTTTGACGCTGATGATTCTGATCTTCTCAGAAATCATTCCCAAAACAATGGGAGCTGCTTTCTGGAGAACCTTGGCCCCGACTGTAGGTTACTTCATAAAATATCTAGTTTTGATTCTCCTACCCTTCGTCTGGCTCGCAGAGTTTCTGACACGCGGTATGAAGCAGCATCGTGAGTTGACTGGTTTCAGCCGAGAAGAGTTCGCCTCGATGGCTGAACTTGGTATTAAGGAAGGCCAACTCGAAGAGAGTGAATCAAGGATTCTTCGCAATCTCTTTCGTTTCCGCTCCTCCTATGCGGAAGATATCATGACCCCCCGGACTGTTGTGTTCTCCTTGGAAGAAAACCTGACAGTGGACGAATATTTTACACTGCATCCCCAAAATCCCTTCTCACGGATCCCGATCTATCAGAAGCACCCTGATCAAGTGACAGGATATGTGCTTAAAAACGATATCATCATGGCCCAGGCCCAAGACAGGCCCCAGACTAGGCTCAGTGATTTCCGACGGCAGGTGGTAGTGACACGTTACAATGCTACCATCGCCGAGGTTTTTGATCTGATGATCAGCAAGCGGGAACAACTTGCTTTGGTGGTTGACGATGATTGGGGAACAATGGTCGGAGTTGTGACAATGGAAGATGTCGTTGAGACCTTGTTGGGCTTAGAGATCGTTGATGAGGACGACAAGAATGAGGACATGCAGGTGCTAGCTCGTCGTCTATGGGAAAGACGTGCCCGAGCTATGGGATTGCAGTTGGATGACAAGGAAGATTCACCTTCTCGTCAAGAACCTCAGGGTGCTTCTTAGCATCGACGGACATCCTGTCTTCAGAGTGAACCAGCTGTTGCCCAACCCGCTCCCTCCAGTGTCGTCCCTGAGGCAACATCAACCTTAACGGGCAATTACTAAATTTCAAGTAAGAAATATGTTAAAAGTTATTTTTTTTAGTTTTATAATTTAGATTATCCATATCTTGTAAGTTTTTTTAAGTTTTTCTGCTGCCTTAATATCGTTGATGTTACGACTTCGAACGTTTGAAGATGTGAATGACTGAAAGTTGACAAGACTACAAATGAATAAAGAAGCTAAAATCTATATTGCAGGTCATCGAGGATTAGTTGGCTCTGCTATTCAGCGAACTTTGAGCCACCAGGGATACAGTAATTTAATTGTGAGAACACGGGCAGAACTGGACCTTCTGAATGCAGAGGCAGTAGAGAAATTTTTTTCTCGGGAGAAACCCGAGTATGTATTTTTAGCAGCAGCCCGGGTCGGTGGCATTCACGCCAATAACACTTATCCAACTGAATTCCTCTATGAAAACTTACAGATTCAAAATCACGTTATGCAGAATGCTTGGCGAGTTCAGGTGAAGAAGTTGTTGTTTCTAGGAAGTTCCTGCATTTATCCAAGAGACTGCCCTCAACCAATTCAAGAGGATTATCTGTTGACAGGGCCGCTGGAGAGTACGAATCGAGCTTATGCCTTGGCCAAGATCGCTGGTATTGAACTCTGTCAGAGCTTAAATCGACAGCATGGAACCAAGTTTCTGAGCGTGATGCCCACGAATCTCTATGGTGTTCACGACAACTTTCATCCGGAGAATTCCCATGTGCTGCCTGCACTAATCCGGAGAATTCATGAAGCCAAAGTGAAGTCCTTGCCCGAAGTGGTTGTCTGGGGTACGGGGACTCCAAGAAGAGAGTTTCTTCTCTCGGATGAATTGGCAGAGGCATGCTTACACTTGATGTTACATTACGACGACGGAGAGTTGGTGAACATTGGCTGGGGTGAAGATCAGACCATCAAAGAACTAGCAGAGACTATCTGTGAGGTAGTCAGCTATCACGGTAAGCTGCGTTTTGATCCAACACAGCCAGATGGCACTCCTCGCAAGGTTTTAGATGTAAGTCGCCTCAAAGCACTGGGATGGCAGCCCAAGATTACACTGAGGGAGGGCTTACAGCAGGTTTATCGCTGGTACTGTGAGGAATATGAAGCTACCCGATGAATACTGGATGCAGCAAGCAATTCAACTTGGGGAAACAGTTCGAGGCAAGACAGGAGATAATCCCCATGTAGGGTGTGTCTTAGTTGAGAAGGATCAGCTACTTGTCAAAGGATGGACTCATCCTCCTGGTCAGCATCACGCTGAAGCCCATGCTATTCATCAAGCACAGGAGTTGGGGTTGGATTTTAGCAAGCTGACTCTATACTGCACTTTGGAACCCTGTTCGTTTGTAGGACGAACTCCTTCTTGTGCAAAAACAATTTCTGAGGTTGGTATCCGCTACGTGGTAGTCGGTTTCAGAGATCCTCACCCAAGAGTCAACGGTGCAGGAATTTCGAACATGAGAAGCGCTGGCGTGGAGGTGAAAGAAGGGCTTTGCGTTGATGAAATTCGCGAGAGTTTGCGAGATTGGCTGAGACGCTTTGAAGAATAAATTTGTCTAAAAAGATGGAGGGCCTAACAAGCCGCTCAGATAACCCGCCACACCAGCCGCACAAATCCCACGGAAGGCGATACATTTGGCTTTTCCAAGCTGCTTGCCATTCGTGCTGTAAACATAGACCCAAAACGAAGTCCAATCGTAAAGAGCAACCAGTTCTCCTGCTTCATTGTACAATCTTCGATTCGTGGCTCGACCAGTGATAGACTTCTCCTCATCCTCTTTGACCAATAGCATTTCAAAAAACCCTTCCCGCATTGCGTAGGCGATTTTCCCCATTTTTCTTTTACTGGGATCAAGCAGTTCTACGTAATCGATATAGATCAGTGCGGTGCCAACTTCTTCTTCACTAGGGCTGAGAATCGCAGTCTGCAGCGGCAGTGCAAATGCCCACAGAGGAATCAATAGCAACCAGCAACTGAACAACAAGCGTCGCATACGCCATCCATGAAAAGCAGTGAGGAGAGATTTTTCGTAAAACAAGGATTGTTCCAAAGCTGAATAGAAACAGGAAGCTTGAATAAAGAACTAAAGTTCTGAATCAATTTGACGATAATGATCCTAGAAATAATTGTTTTTTTGGAGGAAGGGCACTTATGTCATTGCGCAAATTGATTAAGAAATCACTGCTTGTTCTGGGAACCGGAGTTATGGTGACGACGGTGTTTCCTGTTGGGGGAATTGCTCAGGACAATATCAACACGCCAGGAAATATCTTCTCTCAGTGGGTTAAACTCTCGCTGATGGGTTATAATCAGTCTGAGATTGAAGCTACCCTAAATGTCTACCAAACTGAAGAAATACAGTTAGTCAAGCGCCGCTTGCGCAGGAACGTACTCAATAATTTAGTGGGTGGAAACCTGAAGCAAGATATCTCCTTGAGTACCACGGAGCAGGAACTGCGCTACATACGGGATAAGATCCGCACCGAAATTCGCTTTGCAGGCTTAGAAAACGATTTTCTGGTTCGTCAGATGATCCGCCACCAATTTGGAATTGCAGTCCAGGACATTTGATCAGATTTCTCTTGCTATTCCCTGTAGATACGATAGAAAGGTAGGTTTTTGTGGCGGGGTGTGGCGCAGTCTGGTAGCGCGCTTGTTTTGGGAACAAGAGGTCGCTGGTTCGAACCCAGTCACCCCGACCATGAAATAAATTGCAGAGTTTCATCCCCAGTACTCCCCCTGTAACTTCTCTAACCAGCAAACCCAAAACTTAGTCCGTCCAAAACTGAACATTCGCTTCCACTACTGTTCATCCTGAAACCGGTCCATCCAAAATTTTGCTCTTCAAAGCAGAGCTCCTCCTCCTGTTTTTTCGTGCCATGAAATTTCTATTTGCTGGTTTGTTCTTGTTACTGACCACTAATTCATTGTGGCCTGCTGAGCCTTTTTTCATTGATTCATGGAAAATACTGGGTCCCTTCATGGTGGCTCCAAGAGATGGTGGAACCGATCACTTGCTCAAATATGGAGGTGAAGAAAATATTATTCCCAATGATTCTCAAGTGTTTTATTCGGAGTATGCGGATCTAGGAATCCTGAAGTGGGAGGAGACCTCTGTAGATTCTGATCGAGTTGAAATCAATTATGAGGAGATTGATTGGAATGCTTCTTACGCTCGCTTGGGTGGAGTGGGCCTTTTGAATATGGGCTATGCGTATACGGAAATCAATGCTGACTCAAATCAGGTCGCTCTAGTGAGTTCTCAGCAGATTGGTGGATTTTATGTCAACGGCCGAGGGTATCAGGGGGAACCTTACTATGCGAACTATCAACGGATAGCCGTACCTTTGCGAAAGGGTATTAACCGAATCCTTGTTAAGTTTGCTGGAAAGCATAAGAGATCCTTTCGCTTTCAGATCGAACCTACCGAGCTTAAGGCTCTCTTTCTGGAGGATGTAACCCAACCAGATCTGTTGGATCCTGAGGAAAAGAGGATCTTGTTGGCTGTGCCCATCTTGAACACAACTACGCGCTGGTTGCGAGACCTTACAATTGAATTGGATTCCAGCCCAGCCCTGAAAGAGAAGGTTTATGATATCCCACCAATTCCACCATTGGGTGTCCTCAAGATTCCTTTGGAAATTGAATTATCTGGATTTTCAGAATCTTTCATTACTGTTGAGCTAATCCTCAGAGACAGCGAGCAGGAAGAGCTTTCACGAATTCCAATAAAATTGAATCGTAAGTCTCATACTGAACCACTGAAACGAACGTTTCTTTCCAGCCTAGATGGTTCTGTCCAATACTACGGTATCCGTTATCCGGAACCCTATGATCCAAAGCAACAATATGCAGTGATCTTTTCACTACACGGGGCGGGAGTGGAAGCAATCCACTTGGCGGGTCGATATTCCAGTAAGAATTGGGCGTTTGTGATCACTCCCACAAACCGCAGGCCCTATGGTTTTGATTGGCAGGACTGGGGACGTCTCGACTTTGAAGAAGTTTTTGAAGAGGTGATGAAAGAATATCCCATCGACCCAGATCGTGTTTATTTGGCAGGTAGTTCAATGGGGGGGCAGGGAGTCTGGCACATCGGCCTGCACGATCCTTCACGTTTTGCGGCATTGGCGCCTCAGGCTGGGTGGACGGGCTTTCAGCACTACTCGCCTTTCACGATGCAGAAAAGCCAGATGTTTGCTGCTCCGGACTTGTTGAATGTTCGAAATCGCGTGATGCAGGATTCAAACAATCTTTACTTTCTGGAAAACCTGCAGCATCTACCAGTAGTAATTATTCACGGAGCGGAGGATCGTACAGTCCCCCCATTGCATCCGAGGATGTTCCAGAAGTTCCTTAAGGAGAGAGAATTTGTGGTCAACTACCAAGAACTGCCAGAGCAGGGTCATTGGTGGGATGAACCACGTTCTGCAGGAGGAGGATCTGACGCCGTCGATAACCAGGAAATGCTGGACTTTCTGAAACAACAGGTTCGTAATCGATATCCTCAGCAATTCAATCTTCGTCTTTTCGACCTCTCGATCAACGATACCTTTTACTGGATTCGTGTTCTTTCACAAAAAGAAGCACTGCAGCAGACCAAAATTTCTGTGGAAGTGATTGGAGAAGAGATTTTGTTGGATACTGAGAATGTATCAGCAATAGAGGTTGACTGGGGTGCTCTAAACCTGCCGATTCAGCGGATCACTTGGAACCAGCAGCAATATCCGATCTCTGATGCTTCCCCAATGCTATTGGGCCCAGAACCAGATGCAGCAGCGCAACTAGCCACAAAGTATCCTGCATTGAAGTCTGTTTTCTTCCGCCCCTTTGTGTTGGTCTACGGAACGCAGGGAAAAACGCCTCAGCAGGAAATGTTGCTTCACCGAGCGAATCAGATTGCGATTCGATTCTGGCACAAAGCCAATGGCTTTGTGCAGGTGATGGCAGATACAGAAGTGACGGAATCCATTGAATCAGAGTTCAACATAGTGATGTTGGGCAATCCAGAATCCAATTTAATGATCAAGAAGCTATTGCCTCACACGCCCCTTGAGTTCACGGAAAACGGACTGCGCTTAGAGGGTAAAGAATATGTTGGGGAATTGGCTGCTTCAATCATGTACCCTCATCCTCAATTCCCAGAGCGGATGCTAGCATTTTTTACAGGCACCACCACTGAAGTGGAGAAATTGAGCCTCCATTTCCTGCCAATCTACTCAGGTTCAGGGACTCCGCACTATGTCGTTTTTGATAAAACAGTTCGTCAATACGGTTGGGGTAGTGTGCACAGTGCTGGCTTTTTTAATTTCAAGAACCGACTTCCTTGAAGTTTAGTTCTCTGTTTTTTCTCTGCTGAGCGCTACCACTTGTTCACACAATCAATACCAGTGAATCCTCTAGTTCCCCGCAAGGTAGCCACTTGGTTGCTGGTTGTCACCATGGGTTGTGGCACTGCTGGAATCACGATCATTTCACCAGCACTCAACTCGATCACCAAATACTTCAGCGTGGATGAAGCTGCTGCGCAGTCGCTGCTATCTGGCTATTTCATTGCGATGGCAGTCTCTCAATTGATCTATGGCCCTCTCTCTGATCGATATGGGCGACGTCGCCCCCTGCTGGTTGGCCTAGTTGGATTTGCCCTTGGGGGGCTGTTAGCGGCTTCGGCAGATTCTTTTGAGGGACTCGTGATCGCCCGCGTGCTGCAGGGCCTTGGTGCCGCTTCGATTGCCTCGATTATACGAGCGATCATCAACGACTCATATGGTCGATTGGAAGCCGCCGGAGCCTTCGCAACAATCAGTGGGATCATGGTGATTGTGCCGATCTTCAGTTTTGCCTTTGGTGGTCTGATCAGTGATCTGATCGGTTGGAAAGGGATCATGTTTGGGATTTTCTTTGCAGGTCTGATTCCGCTAGCACTGAATCTGATCTTTTTGCCAGAAACGAACCTTCGGCCGATTCCAC
Organism: SAR324 cluster bacterium; assembly: GCA_029245725.1. Lineage (NCBI taxonomy): Bacteria > Deltaproteobacteria > SAR324 cluster bacterium. The sequence continues at coordinate 11,854 of JAQWOT010000189.1, forward strand.
AAATTCGATTGGGTAGCCTGGTGCAGGATCATTTGATCCTGTTGACAAATCCGATGTTCCTAACGTTCATGCTTGCTTCCTCATTTTGTGTTGGAATTTTTTTCACGATGATTGGATTTGTTCCATTTGAATATCAGAGAATTGGCGTTGACAACACAGAAATGGGTTTTTGGTTTGTGTTGATTCCATGTGGATACACCTTGGGGAATTTGATTACAAAAAACTTTGTTCACCGTATTGGAATCGAGAGGATGTCGCAGATTGGTGGCTTGATTTCGATCATAGCAACCAGCGCATTGCTGCTGCCAAGCTTTTTAGGTTGGTACCATCCCGCTTTGATTGCGATTCCATGTTTCTTATTTGGTTTCGCATCAGGTTTTGTAATCGCTAATGCGACCATGGGTGCGATTGCAGCGGCAGGAAAGCTGGGAGGAAGTGCATCAGGAATTGTTGGTGCGGGCCAAATGGGTTTTGGCATCTTCGGGGGGTCGTTGGTGGTCAGCGTTGGAGGTTATGAGCATTTTGAGAGTGGAGTGCTGATCCTCATTGGATTGGCAGCCCTTTCCACGCTATCATCAACGTTGGCCCAGCACTTTAGCAAAACTCTACCGCTGGTAGAACCTTTGGAACAGGAAGCATCCTAAAATACGTAGCAGAAGAACAATGAAAAAGGTCAGCAGAAGGGGGGCTGAGAGTGTGGAAAGATCTTCTCAGTTGGGAAGTTGAAAAGATGAGTTGAAAACCACTTCCCTGGAGGACACCACCCAAACCCCGGATCATATGGGCCAGATGGAATGTCGGATAAGATGAGACCGATTCAGCTTTGGCGTTGTGGTATTGCGTTATCGCTTGGATCCCACTGAAATCCAGTATAATCAGGACTTCGCTTTAAAAAATTGATGGAAGTCAAAAAAATAAAAAAATTGCTCAGATTTGGGCCAGCATGCGTTTTTCCAAATTGGGATAGCACAACCCCAAGGTTACACCACGAGCGATTAAGGATATCAGCAAGGCCGCCCATAGTCCGAACAAGTCGAAGATCGGTACCAAGGAGATTAAAGCGATTCCATAGATTACTAAGCTGATAGCCATCATATTGCGCATATCTCTGGTTTGTGTTGCACCAATGAAGATTCCATCTAACATCCAAGATCCTACCCCGAAAATTGGCATGAGCAAAAGAAACGGAAGATACTTGACTGCGGTCTGCCTTACTTCCTCAGACTTGCTGAGCAACTCGATCGTCCAAGTCCCAAATAAGGCAATCACAAGTGTCAGTAATAATGCGATTCCTACGGCCCAGTAACTTGACATCAAAACACTCTGACGTAACCCCAACCGACTGCGTGCACCAATCGCCTGACCAACCAAAGTCTCGGCAGCAAAGGCGAACCCGTCCAAGGCAAAAGCAGTAACCATCAGGAACTGCTCCAGCACATGTGTAGCAGCCAACTCAACCTCTCCGAAATCAGCAGCAACAAACAGGAAAGAAACAAAGATGCACTGCAGCATCAGGGTGCGTAGCAGGATATCTCGATTGACAATTACCATGCGTAGTACCAGGTGTCGATCAAAAACCCTTGACCAATTACACCAATCCCTTCCCCGCCAGATATCTTTACAAAGCAGCAACCCTAGTATTAATCCACTGATCTCAGCGATAAAACTGGCCCAGGCAACACCTTGCACTCCCCAGCCTAGGCCCATCACAAACCAAAGATCCAACAATATGTTGAGTCCATTCATCCAGATTTGAAGTAACAACACTGAGCGGGTACGCTCTTGGGCAATCAACCAGCCGTTTAATCCATAGAGGGCCACTGCAGCAGGAGCACTGAGCACCCGAATTTGCATGTACAATCGGGCCTGGGACTCCACCACCTCTGTAGCAGGAGAGACCTGGAAGGCAAGCCAAAACAGAGGAATCTGCAAAGCAATGATCACTAACCCACCGGCTCCACCAAGTAACAGTACTCTGGTCAGAATCGCGGTCACCTCGGCACTGTCTCGGGCGCCAAAGGCTTGGGAAGCCAGACCTGTGGTGCCCATTCTCAAAAAACCAAAAAACCAGTAAGTTGTACTTAGGATCAAGCCTCCCATCCCTACAGCTGCAATTGGGATGGGAGAGTCGATTTGTCCGACCACTCCCGTATCTACCAAGCTCAGTAAAGGTACGGTGATATTGGCTAGAACGATAGGGATGGCGATGTTGAGAATCCGCCGATGAGTAATCTGCATCTGTGCTTACTAAAGGATTTCTAAAAGGATCGACATTGAATCGAATCTTTCTGTGATTACAGCGATCACTGGACTTGCAGCAAAAATCCTACAAAATTATCCATCTACATTTGTTGAAATTGTTTTGCGCACTGGAGAACTAAGATGATCGTCGATACTACTTGGCTGCAACAAAGAAAATTTGTCTCATCCTGTCCATCTGGCTTCAAACTGGAAATGGATGCCACAGGAAAGTACGGTGGTCGGGGAGAAGGCCTCACTCCAATGGAGTTACTGCTGGCAGGTGTTGCCGGATGTATTGGGATCGACGTGACAATGATTCTCAACCGTTACCTCGATCAGATCAAAAAACTGCACGTCCGCACGGAGGGAGTACGTTGTGAGGAATTACCCACCAAGTTCACCCAAATCAAGGTGACTTTTGATGTTGAAGGAGAGATTGACGCTCCCCGAGTCTGGAGAGCTATTCGCTTGGGCCACCAAAAATACTGTGCGGTATCTGCTTCACTGAACACTGAAATGCAACATTTTCTGATCCTCAATGGGGAGACTATTCCGGAGCCTCCTGAAGAGCAAAGTTCCTGAGTAAGGCAACCTGACCCGAGTCACAGATTACCTGAGGGAAAATCTGCCTTTCATCCAACTAACCCAAAGGAAAGCATGGCCAATGCAGAAGACCTGAAAAAACTCACTAAATCCACAGCATGTCCCAATGGGGATTTAACTCATGCTAACCTACGTGGGGTTGATTTGAAAGGTGCTCAGCTCAAAGGTGCTAACTTGATGCGAGCTGACTTGGCTGAGAGTATTTTGTCAGAAGCAGACCTACGCGGAGCCAATCTCGCTGGGGCCAATCTTCGAGGAACCAATCTCGAGTGGGCTGATCTAAGGGGTTCAGATCTTGACGGAGCTGACTTCACTGATGCCAATTTGCGAGGAGCCTTTCTGGGAGGAGCCCGCATCTGCAATACTACGATGCCCGATGGGCATATTAAGTTCACTGGGTGCTCAAAGCGGCCCTTCCTCGAAGAGGATACAACAGAGTGAGCAGCGCACGCTCTACAGCAATACTGATTCACCAGTTCTACAAGCAACTTCAGCCAGGACGACACCTGATTTTGCTGGTGGGAGTACTACTGCTGGTACTACCGATTTGGTTAGTATTCACAACCTCCACCCATTCTTCCAGAATCCTTGCAGAAGAAGGAATCCAGTGGTGGATTGGTGAGAGGTTTCTTGAAAACTATGCCACCTTGTGGTGGCAGGAGAGCGGCTTTCGTCGACAGGTAACTGTGCCAGGAATGCTGCTCAATAGCACTATTCTCGGGCTTGGCTTCATGGTTGGCTCGCTGGTCATCTCCATGACTGCTGCCTATGCAATCGTCTTCTTCCGGTTTCCCTTCGGTAGTTTCTGCTTTTGGATGATTTTCATCACTTTGCTCTTTCCCTTGGAGGCTCGGATCATTCCTTCCTATCAGGTTGTGGCTCGCCTAAATATGTTGGATTCCTACAGTGGCCTGATTCTCCCCTTGATCTCTTCGGCTACGGGAACTTTCTTTTTCCGTCAATTCTATCGGTCTATTCCGGATGAGCTGCTGGAAGCCTCCAAACTCGATGGTTCTGGCCCCTGGCGTTTCTTTGTTGATATCTTGTTGCCTCTGTCCAAGACAATGATTGCGGCTCTAGCGCTGATTTTGTTTGTGGTAGGTTGGAATCAGTACCTTTGGCCCCTGATGATCACAACCAGCGAAAACTTCACTACCCTGATGCTCGGTATTCGGACGGCACGTGGGTACCAGGGATTTGCCATCGCGATTCTGGCACTTCTTCCACCCTTGCTAGTAGTCATCTTTTTTCAAAGACGATTTGTCAAAGGATTACTCGAAGTCTATAAGTGACGAAAAATTTGGTTAAAGCTGGGTCGGTTAAAAATTTGTCACATGATATTTACAAACAACTGCATTCTGAGTATATTTAGGAGCATTTTTGATCACGCCTACTGTAAGTAAGGAATGTCTGACTCGACCAATCCCCTAGAATCTGTGGAAAATTCTGACCCAGAAAAGCGTAGTGGGAATAGCCGACGACAATTGTCCGACCGACGCAGCCAACATCAGGATCGCAGAGCAGAAGAGCGCCGAGTTGGACCCCGAAGAGAGAATGACCAGAGTTCTGAATCTGAGACCGCAGAGGCCTTCACAGGGCCCGATTGGATGAAGGAGGCCCTTCAGGATGCAGAAAAACGTCAGGCAGAGATGCCAGCGATGGCTCCCCCTCCAGTAGAAATTCCAAAGGAGGGAGAATCACGCAAGGACTTCATGACGGTTGAGGATGACGAGACATTTCACCGTCGAAACCTGATCCTGATTGCCATCATTCTGGTCCTGATTGTTGCGTTGCTTTCTGTGATTTTTTACTGACGGAGTCCCTTTTTTCTTGGCTTACTCTCTATGGCCACCAGCGTCTTTGATCTCTTCAAGATTGGGATTGGTCCCTCCAGTTCCCACACCGTAGGCCCAATGAAGGCTGCGGGCCTCTTCCTCCAGCACTTGCCTCTCCGAAAAGTCAACCGAATACAAGTCGACCTCTACGGCTCTCTTGGGCTCACTGGGATGGGTCATGGTAGTGACAAGGCCGTCCTTCTTGGACTAGAAGGAGAACTTCCCGAAACCGTGGAGATTGCTGGAATTCCTGATCGACTCCAGCACATCGAGAAACAGCAAATAATTCACTTGAATCAACAGCATCCGATCTCTTTTCATAAAAAGCAGAACCTGATCTTTCATCGGCAGCAGAATCTACCTCTCCACGAAAATGGTCTACGTTTCCGAGCCTGGGATCCGGACGGACAGTTGCTTGTAGAAAAGACCTATTATTCGATTGGTGGAGGCTTTGTCCTAGAAGGAGAAGGAGACGCGTTGGTAGTTATGGAGGACCAAACGGAGCTTCCCTTCCCCTTCAAGAAAGCTTCCGAATTGCTGGAAATTTGCCGGAAGCAACAATGTTCGATGAGTCAAATCGTCCTGACTAATGAGCGGATCTGGCATTCAACGGAAGAGATTTATCGACGTCTGCTGGAAATCTGGTTGGTGATGCAGGAGTGCGTACGATTGGGCTGTGTCAATGAGGGTGTACTACCTGGTGGGTTGAAGGTGAAACGTCGTGCTCCGAGTCTTCATCGCAAGCTGCAGCAGGAAGAAGATCCCACAAATCTGATGGTCTGGGTCAACTTGTTCGCATTGGCCGTTAATGAGGAAAACGCTGCGGGAGGACGAGTGGTGACGGCACCAACAAATGGAGCAGCAGGCATCATTCCGGCAGTACTGCACTACCTGATGCGCTTCACCAGGTACTACAGCGAGGCGCAGGTGGTCCGTTTTCTGTTGACAGCTGCAGGAATCGGTATGCTCTACAAGGAGAATGCTTCGATTTCTGGAGCTGCTGTGGGGTGTCAAGGAGAAGTCGGCAGTGCCTGTTCAATGGCAGCTGGTGCCTTGGCTGAATGCCTGGGAGGAACACCTGCCCAAGTAGAAAATGCCGCAGAGATTGCCATGGAACACAATCTTGGACTGACCTGTGATCCGATTGGTGGGCTGGTTCAGATCCCCTGCATCGAACGCAACGCCATAGCAGCGAATAAGGCGATCAATGCCGCACAATTGGCACTCAGAACAGATGGGCAACATCATGTCTCACTGGACAAGGTGATCCGCACCATGTGGCAAACCGGTCGGGACATGGATTCCAAGTACAAGGAGACTGCCCGTGGTGGTCTCGCTGTCAACATCGTGGAGTGCTGACTCCCTCCCTCCTTTGCTAGTCTGATTTAGTCTTCTTCAGGGCACGAGTAAAAAGTACAACTTCCTGTTGTTTTAAAAATTCTAGGGCCTGTCATCAATTTAGCCAAATGACAGGGGCTGCCCTGGGGACATCCTCCAGAAAAGCACAGGCACCCTTTTCGTAACGGATGGCAATCTCAACTTTCCAGTGGTAAATTGATCTACGGATTACCTCTCTTTAGTTTCTTAATGTCTTCTGCTCTACGTGCAGCCAGTCTTCTTTCTTCCTCCACCTTCATCTCCAGCTTGCGACGATCCTCAATCGTTCGTCTTAGAATCCCCAGATCACGCCTTGCGGCTTTTCTTCTTTCAATGGCGACAATGATAGAAGTAAGCCTGCGATCTCCTCTGTGTCTCATAGTTCGTCTCTAGTTGGATGGATTGCTTCATCAGGAGTTGATTTTGACATTTCAAATACACCCACTCCATTCATGTAGTGACCAACGGTCGAGAAAAATTCGCCAATTGAGGTCCTTGATATCTTACTATGGTTTTGTTGTCGAGCATGGTGAGATGCTGTTCGTCAACACAAACGAAATGAATAAACCTGCGATAATCCTGTAAGCTTATCTTTGTAACAAGATTGATAGCCGGAAAAGATTCACAATTACTCTGATAGAGACTGAGCATTAGTATTCCTTAGAAATTTGTGAATTTGGTGAATTGCGCTTACCCTATGTGACTTTCAAAAAAATTTCGTTTTCTTCCCGATCCATTGAGGAGTTTTCGATGAAACAAGGACTAAAGTTGATTATGTGTTGTTGGATCTGCTTCAGCACATTCGAATTGCTAGCAGTTGAGTCAATTCATCTTGGGCCCCGCCCCTTCTTCTTGGTAAAGGATATGGACGATAGTCCATTGAAAGAGAAATTGAGTCAATGCTCAGAGAAACCGGTTAGCAAGCGAGCTTTCTCCATTGGCCATCGGGGGGCTGCTTTGCAGTTTCCTGAGCACACGCGTGAATCCTATTTGGCAGCAGCACGGATGGGTGCTGGTGTTATAGAATGTGATGTGACCTTCACCAAAGATCGTCATTTGGTCTGTCGACATTCACAAGCAGATCTGCATACGACCACAGACATCTTGGCCCATCCTGATTTGGTGGCCAAGTGTGCAGTACCTTTCGAACCTGGAGATCCAACCAGTGGCAAGAAGGCCAAGGTAGAGTGCCGTACCTCGGATTTAACCTTGGCTGAATTTAAGCGCCTACAAGGAAAGATGGATGCAGCCGATCCGTTTGCTACTACTCCTGAAGAATACATGGGGGGTACTGCGAATTGGCGTACAGATCTCTACGCCACACGTGGTACCTTGATGACCCACGCAGAGAGCATCGCATTGTTCAAGGAACTTGGTGTGAAGTTCACTCCCGAGTTGAAGTCAGCCAAGGAGGAGATGCCTTACGAAGGGGATTTCAGCCAGCAGGATTATGCCCAAAAGCTGATTGAGGAATACAAAGCTGCTGGGGTCGCACCTAGTGATGTGTTCCCTCAGTCCTTCAGCCTGGATGATGTCCTCTACTGGATTGAGCAGGAACCAGAGTTTGGCAAGCAGGCGGTCTATCTAGATGGTCGGACTTATCGTCCCAGCTTTCGTTCGTCGCTTGAGGATATGCAGGAGTTGGCAGAGCAGGGAGTACGTATTCTGGCCCCACCAATTTATGCTTTGCTTGATCTTGATGGTGGAGAAATTGCGCCCTCAGCCTATGCACGCCAGGCCCGGCAGGCAGGAATTGATTTGATCACCTGGACGCTGGAGCGCTCCGGACCGTTGACTGGAGGTGGTGGTTGGTACTATCAAACGGTGAAGGAAGCGATCAACAGTGATGGGAATGTGATGAAGGTTTTAGACGTGCTTGCGCAGCAGGTTGGAGTGATCGGAGTCTTCAGTGATTGGCC
>JAQWOT010000190.1 GCA_029245725.1 SAR324 cluster bacterium
ACCTGCTTCCACAGTATCATTGGTGGGAAAAGCTTTCTCATGATTGAGTTTCCCATCTTCAAAATCTTGTTTTAGTTTTAGTGTTCCTTGAGTTTTTTGCTCGATTTCTTTTGAGAGGAGAACTTCCTGGGTGGATTCAAATAACGATTTCATGCGCCCCTGAGGCTAGCACTGCCGAGTTGGGTTTCTAGGCTGGCTTCCAATTGCGCAATGTTCTGCTGCTCAATCTCCAACACGTGTTTATAAGCTTTGATCAATCTCAGCAATTCCTCAGCATCAGCTTCAGACCATCGAAGTTGATCTGGTTCAGATCCAAGGATGGCGTTGATTCGAAAGCGCATCACATCAACCAGGGGGAGATGAGTTGTACACTTTGAGGAGTATTTATCCAAGAAACGCCGGATATTGATCAATGCATCTGACTGCCAATCCTTAATATCACTCATCATGGGATTTCTCGTGGAGTCTTTTAAGAACGGAGTCGACAGCTTCTTCCCACATCATAGGCAGAGAACCTGTTAATTCTTGGTAACGTTGAGTTGAAAGTACTGAGTAAGCGGGCCGTGGAGCAGGCAAAGGATATTGATGTGTTTGAATTGGAGTGACCTTTGGCAGGGTCTGGACTAGGCCCATTTCATGAGCTTGTTTTATCGTGTAATTTGCTAACTCGAACCAACTACAGGAGTTCAAACCTCCGAAGTGAATATAATTTTTCACATCCGCTCTGATGAGTTTGCAAAGGGCCAAAGCCAAATCTCTAGTCCAAGTAGGTGAACCGAATTGATCTGAAATGACTCTGATTTCATCTCTTTCTCGTGCCAGTCGGAGCATTGTTCGAACAAAATTATTGCTGTGTGCAGCAAAGAGCCAAGATGTCCTGACTATTAGCCAATCAGAATCACTCACTTCAATTCTAGCTTCCCCGTCACGCTTGCTTTTCCCATATACCCCAAGCGGTGCTGTATAGTTCGATTCAGTGACAGGGGTACTGTTGCTCCCATCAAAAACAAAATCTGTGGACAAATGAACGATCTTCACCCCAGATCGATGACAAGCTTTCGCCAATTTGCCAACACTAATTCCGTTGACATGGAATGCGAGAGACAATTCCGTTTCTGCCTTATCGACCTTTGTGTACGCCGCGCAGTTCAGCAGGATATAAGGTCGATAGTTTTTGATAATGCTCTCTACCTGGTCCTGATTCGTAATGTCCAATTCTTTACGAGGGGGAACATAACACTCGAATTCTGGGAATTGATCCAAAACAGACAAAAAGTCTTTAGCTAACATACCCTCGCCACCTGTTAGCAAAATCTTCATACCGAAACCAATGACTGAAGACTTTCTCGTAGAGAATTTAACTGAGATTTCATCACTGTGCGCAGATCTAAAAGAACATTATCTTTCTGGATCACCCCAACAATGGCAGGGCTTCTAGAGCGAAGCTTTTGGTGAATTTCTGAAGCTGAAAATTTTTTATGGTGCAAGCAAAGAGCTGCAGAAGGTAATTTCACTTCAGGTATTCCTCCTCCTCCAGCCATAGATTCATTTTCATGAACGGTCAATTTCCATTCAGGGCTGATAGAAAGTTTACTATGCAGATCAATCACATATCCGAGAATCTCTTCTTTGGTTCTTTCAAGAAATTCAAGAGTAGGAATTTTTTGAACAACATTACTCATGTTCCCGTAAGCAGTAAGGGTCTGTTCCAGCAAACAGAGAGAAGCCTTATCAAGACGGACCGTACGATAGAGTGGATGATTCCTCATTTTCTCCAAAAGAATTTTTCTCCCAAGAACAATGCCTGCCTGGGGGCCTCCTAGAAGCTTGTCTCCGCTGAAACACATCATGTCAACTTCAGTTGTGATTTCCTGTTGCACTGTAGGAACATGCTTTAGTTCTGGTTGTTGAAATCGATAAAAAGTTCCACTGCCCCAATCATACAGAGTTGGAATCTCAACTGTTTTCGACCATTTAACCAATTCGTTTAAAGGAACTTCTTCAGTGAATCCCTGGATGGAGTAGTTAGAGGGGTGCACCTTGAGGACAGCTACGGTTCTTTCACTGAGGCTATTTTGATAATCGCTGAGGCGAGTTCTATTTGTTGTGCCAACTTCAATCAGCTTTGCCCCAGCTTCCCTGAGGATGTCTGGAATCCTAAAGGATCCACCAATTTCAACCAGCTCACCTCTTGAAACCAAAACCTCTCCCCCTTTACAGAGGGCTTTCATCATCAGAAAAACTGCTGCTGCATTGTTATTAACAACAATTGCTGATTCGGCCTTGCTGAGATTACACAACAGACTTTCAATGCGATGCATCCTCTGTCCTCTTTTACCGGATGCCAAGTCCAATTCAAGGTCAGAATATTGGGATAATGATCGGATGGCCTGAGCTAGGTGTCCTTCACTAAGTGGGGCTCTGCCCAAATTGGTATGGAGCACAATGCCAGTGGCGTTAATGACTGGGGAAAGTTGTGTAGGCTTTCTTTGAGTGAATCTCTTTTTTGCTTGGGACAGAATTCCTATCCGAGAGCACATCCACTCAGGGAGATCACTCTCGGAGGAACATTGATTGTAGTTTAGTCGTAAGTCTTCTAACCAAGCTTCGATTTGCCTACGCTGCAATTTTACGTTTGTAAGACCAGCCTGTGATAGGGTCAGCTCAATTTCCTGGATCGACGGGAGATTATGATACCAGGAAAACATGATTAGCTAACATTAGATACTACAGTCTTTTCATCCGGTTGTAATTCAACTTGATCGTCAGAAACATTAGCACTTCTATTCATGGATGAATTGATTTCGGAAACCTCAGCTTCCAGTTTGGAAGATGATTGTTCTTCTTTACTTGCATCACTCATAGCAGGTTGCTTCTTCTGAGTACGAGTCGTCTTGGAGGCGGTCTTTCTGGTTCCACGCTTCGCTGATTTTGGCATCTCTACCACAGGGGCTAAGGAATCAGGTTGCTCCTCCAAATTTACTTCTAGCGTTTGATCTGATAGATCTGCAGATTCAGAGTTTGCTGAATCTTCCAAATTTTTCTCCCCATTGCCAGGGGGTTCAGGTGACTGCAACTCTTCGCTAGTAGTTTCCTCAGTTGGATTTTCAATCTCACCATTCTCATCCCCTGAGTCTTCAGGTGCTTTTTCAGTAATTGCCTCAGACTCTGTAGCTGCAGAATCTTCAGAAAGTTTCGACTCGTCTGAAATGAAGTTTTCTTCGGAGAGAGGGATTACCTTGCGCTCTGAGGAAGGATCCAAAATCTTTGTCTCTTCGGAGTCTGTCTGGGCAGATGACTGGTCTGGGACAGTAGATTCGTTCTCTTTGGAAAGCATCAAGTTTTCGAAGGGCTTGGTTGTCTCTGAAGATTCTTGAGCGCTGTTGTCTACTATTGAATGTTCCGTCGAAGTCAAGTCCTGTGAACCCCACTCTAGGACTTCGACGGAAAGTGCGTTTCCCAGGGTTTCTTTTGCTGCATGTTGATGGAGCAAATTTCCTTGGGCGTCAATATGAGTGCTGCTGAAAACGATGGTATGAGGGGGAAGCGTCCTCAGTTTTCTCTGCCAAGAGGAAATAGGCAGGGGTTGCCACGGGGAGTCATCCTCCTTTCCATTTTTCTCATGGACGCTGCTGTAGACTGTCCAACCTGCCGAACGTTTTGCTTTGGGTGGAGGTTCTTCAAACTCATCTGTTGGAGCAACATTTTCATCTTCTTCAGCAACGTTATCATCCTGTTGATCTAGTTGATCATCTGATGACTCATCGTTGAAATCAGGACGTCCACGACCTCGGCCTCTACCTCTGCCACGATTTCTTGAGCGAGATTTTTGTTGTTTGCTTTCATCCTCCTCGTCTTCGTTGCCTGAATTGTTTTCAGCGACTGATTCAAGAGGATTAGCCACCTCTTCTAAAAGTGTATCTTCCAGTTCCTCATTTTGCTCTTTAGCAGGATGAGGTTCTTTGTGGATGCGGAAATCTCTTCGTGCTCTTGCTCTGAAATCACGATTTCGATAAGCCTCACGGG
>JAQWOT010000191.1 GCA_029245725.1 SAR324 cluster bacterium
CACTTTGTGGCAATAAGCCCCTCCCTTTCTCTGAAAGATCATTGCTGTTTGATTTATATCTCAGGCTCTTGCTAACTTATCCATCCCCGACAAACCGATTTCCTAAGCAAAATCAATTCACTAGATCGTCAAAAACATGGATGAGTTCACTCTCTTAGTATTCATCTAACAGCTCAGAAGCGCCTGAGATTCATTTCTTAATTTAGATTTGATATTGCTGCTACCAATAAGCACTATCCGAATTCCCAGTATGTCTGTTTCCAGCTACTATACATCCACTTCTACTAATTGAGGGGATCCGATGAGCGACAAAAAAATTGTTTTTGAAGACGGGAATGCTTACGAGAGAATGATGGGCGTTTGGAGCCAAATTGTTGGCAAAGAATTCATTGAGTGGCTGAACCCTACAAGTGGACAAAGTTGGATCGACATTGGCTGTGGTACAGGAGCCTTCACTGCTCAAATTGCTGAGCTCTGTTCCCCTAGCAAACTGTTGGGAATTGACCCTTCAGAAGCCCAAATCGAATTCGCCCGTAAACGCTCCATAACTCAGCGAGCGACTTTTCAGGCTGGGGACGCAACATATCTTCCATGTGAACCATCCTCATTCGATGTAGCAACCATGGCCCTGGTTCTCTTCTTTTTACCAGATCCAGTTCTTGGAATGGCTGAAATGAAGAGAGTCGTCAAATCTGAAGGCACTCTTGCGGCTTATGTCTGGGATATTCCCGGGAAAGGTCTGCCTATAGACCCGATTCATGCAGAGTTTCGTAAACGAGGGATCGAGTATCCTTTGCCACCCAGTTCGGATGTTTCGAACATCGATCAACTTGAAAAACTCTGGACTGAAGAGGGTATACAATCAATTGAATGCAAGCAAATTAAGGTCAGTAGATCATTTAAAAACTTTGATGAATTTTGGGATATAAATGCTTCTGTTCAAGCAGTCACTACCGTTTTTGATGAGTTAAACCCCCAAATAATTGCTGACATTCGGTCCAATGTAGAAAAGGAATTAGATTATGATTCTGATGGATTTGCTATTATCCGTGGCCACGCGAACGCAATTAAAGGGATTGTCTGAGAGATGATCAAAAAACAAATCCTGATTACTGGTGGGGGCACCGGAATCGGACGTGCTCTTGCGGAGAAATTTGCAGCTAAGGGATGGCAGGTCCTTATCGTTGGACGACGCTCAGAATTTTTGCAGGATGTTGTTAGCCAATACCCCGAGAGTAATCGTGCTATAACAGCAATTGTTTTTCATAATCATGATAAAAATTCATTACGTTTTGATCTTTATTAGGCATAGCCCACATTTCAAAAACGAAAGGTTTGCTGGTTGGTGTTACTATATTAAATTTAAATCGTGTATACTTTTTGGAGAAGAAACTTAGAAAGGATTAATATGCTTGATCATAAAGGAAAAGTTGCAATTGTAACTGGAGGAGCCCAAGGAATTGGAAGAGGAATCACTGATGTTCTAGCCGAAGATGGAGCTACTATTTGTATTGCTGATATTTCAAAAGAGCATGGTAATCAAGCAGTTATGGATTTAGATGCTCAAGGAAGAAAAGCAATTTTTATTGAAGCTGATTTTAGTAAATCAGAATCATCTGTAAGAGTTGTTGAAGAATGTACAAATATTCTTGGAAGATTAGATATCCTTGTAAATAATGTTGGTATTCAACCTCCTGCATCTTATAAAAATGTTGAAGACACTACTGAAGATATGTGGGATGCAGTAATAAATGTAAACTTAAAAAGTTATTTCTTGATGAGTAAATATTCTATTCCTCATATGAAAAAATTAGGAAAAGGAGTCATTATAAACGTTTCAAGTGTCCAAGGATTGCAATCTCAAAAATTAGTACCTCCTTATGCTGCAAGTAAGGGTGCAGTACTTTCTCTAACAAGACAAATGTCTCTAGATTACATCAAGAGTAATATTAGGATCAATGCTATAAATCCAGGAACATTTAATACTCCTATGGTAAGAACTTCAATTACAGGAGATATTGAAGAAAGTATGGAATCATTTGGTAAAGATATTCCTATAGGCAGAGTAGGGGATCCAAAAGAAATTGGGCACGTTGCTTCTTTTCTAGCCAGTGATGGAGCATCTTTCATTTCGGGAGAATATATTAATGTGGATGGAGGGATTATGGCTAAAGGTGGATGGGATGCAGATTTAAAAGGAGAATAAATTAGAGAGGCAATATAAAGCAACGGGAGCTTTGTTTGAACCTCAATTCGTTGCTCAGTTCCTCGAATGGCTTCTGCTTGAAGTGCATGGTGCACAACTTAGTGAAAGAGAATGGATTATTCGGGATTCAGAGTGGCAACATGCAGGGCAAACACTAGTTTAGATCAACTAAATAATCCGATATTTCGTGAAGCAATTAAATCTTTATGTAAGTTTTCCTCCTCTTGATCCCTCAGCACAGATAAAAAGTCAGTTTTATCCCCTTTAGGTTCATGTATCACATTTTAAGTCTGGACTGATTTATTAAACGCAACAGGAGCCAATCGTTTAGCCAGAATTTAATTATCCCAGATTACTCTGTGCAATTCTGATCATTAAATATCACACTTAAATGCTGTTGAGTCCTGTAATGCTTTTGACTCCCATCAATTGACCCCAACAGGCATAACCTTTCCTACCAAGCCCAAAGAAATCAGATACTGGAAATTGGTTTGACTCAATCTATCCAATATTCTTAAGTGATAGAGGTGTCTTTTAATATTTTAACAAGAAATTTGCTGTAACCCATGCACAAGCATACTCAACAGCCAAACAAAATTTAACTTATGAAATTGAACATGATCTCAAAGAAAATTAGCCCTCTAATCACTCTTATATTGCTCGCTAGCTTTCAATGGTCTTGTAGTGGAGGTGGTGGAGGTGAGAACACCGCAAATCTCTCCCCACAGGTCACAATTTCCTACCCTAGAGATAACTCATCTGTGGTTGGAAATGCAGTTTACTCCCTGAAATTCAGTGAAGCTGTAACTGGGTTGACGGGCAACAATCTTAATGCTGCTTGTGAAGGTAGTATCCAATTGAGTCCTGATAATGGTGGCAATTGCTATCCAATCTCGATCAAAAGTACAGACAATATCAGTTGGACAGTTGATCCGGTGGGGGAACTCAGTGATGGTGCCTACAGCCTAACAGTGACCACTGGCATCCAAAATCTCTCCGCTCTCTCCCCTGCCAGTTCAACTAGCGTGACCTTCAATGTTAAGGATGCCCTCTCAACTGTCGCCAACCAGCTGGAGTCAGATCTCATAAAAGCTGATCTCTCTAAAGATCTTGCTGAGGCTGCAAAAGCCGGTGCACGAACTGCCGCAGGTAGTGAAAAAAATGATCTACTCAATGTGATTCCAGCAGCCTTTGATGGTGCTTTCGATGCGGTTGCTACTGCTGGACTGAACGAAAACCTCACGCAGGCTGCCCTCAGCACCATCATTGAGTCCCTGCTATCCAATGTGGCAGGCCAAGCATCACTGGTCAGTGACCACTCTGCTGCACGTGTTGCCGTTCTGCCGCCAAACTTCTCAAGCTTGTTGAAGAGCTTAACAACTAGAGTTGCCACAAAATCTGCTAGCAGCAGTACGACTCTGCAAACATTGGCCACGGCACTGGTCAGTAGTCTGCCTGCAGCTGGAGCAACGGCAACTGAAATCGAGACCATCTATGTCAGAAGTATTGTGCAGACGACAACTACGGTAGTCATGACCACGAACACAGATAAAACGGCAAGGGACAGTGTATTGGTGGGACTTGGGGCTGGTGTAATCGCTGGGGCAAAGAGGATTACAGAAATGACGGTTAACGTTGATATGATTCAAACGACAACAACTGAATCAATGACAGCAGCTGCGAACAGTAGTGATGAAGAATATGATGTCAGCACAGCTACCACTGCAATAGTGACAGCAGTCAACGCCGAAACGCCAACTTCCATCGTTGATGAATCAGCTCCAGCCAGTTGCTCTTTGAACGGCCAAACAGTTGCTCACGGAAGCACGGTAACAGCCTATCAAGCATCTTCAGTGGCTTTTGGAAATACTTGTACCGGTGAGACCCGAAGTTGTTCCGATGGAAATTTGTCCGGCAGCTATACCTATACTAACTGTACGGTAAATCCTGCTAGTCAATCATCTTCAGAATATAG
>JAQWOT010000192.1 GCA_029245725.1 SAR324 cluster bacterium
ACGAAGCACATACTCATCTTCTTCTACCATCCACTGTTGCCAAAGTGGCAAGGCATCTTCCCCGTCTCGTTCCATTCCACGCTTCAGCCGTAATTCTCGATTTGTCTCAATGTAGATTGAAAAACTGAGATAACGACGAAATTGTAAATAGCTTTGTAGCCACTGAGAATTCTCGCCAGCTTTACGTTAAGTGTCTTTTTGCCGGCCCCAACAAAACTATTGATTACTATAATGCGGGTTTGCATTCTTTTTAGAGGGGTGGAACAGATGATCACTTTTGAGAGGTCTAGTACACTACTACTGTGGAAGGTAAATGCTACTAGAATTACTCTTTAACCTGCTACCGAGCACTTTACGAAATAGCGGTGGAAAGCAAAGAAGAAAGCGAAGTTAACCCCACGAGAACCCAATATCTTATGCATCTTGGAGATAAGAACGATCTGGTCACCCTTGCTTAGGAATACCAATGCGGCGATGTCCTTTCTTGATCAGAGTCAAAAATAGATCATGTTGACCTCTTTGGTCATCAGGAACAATTGCTAGGATGCCCTGATTATCGAAGCAGTTGATGATGATCATCTGCTGTCCCTGGTAGAGTAGAGGTAGTGCAATTTACTGATGCCAGTTTGCAACACAGAATTAGTCTTTCCACTCGATAAAGGAGGGAGGCATTGATTAGTATTTGAATACACTTGACCAGCCAACCAGTATTGATAATCGTCAGTGTAATACTTGCATTTGACAGCACTTGTTATTGTATGCTTTGTACAGTGAAGAGATCTGGCAGGCCTTGCAGTTCACTAAGTTCTGAAGACTGTGTACTGCCCCAGTGATCAAACTATTGATTCTACAGTTATTGGGGTGTGTTGAACCAGCTGCCTTAGATGTTGCGTCCAATTCGTTAACGGCCTGCTCTAACTGCTGCTGGATCTCTAGGCGAACTGGCACATCACCATTCCAAGCCAGTAGTTTTATTTTTTCATAAAATGTTTTGATACCGATCTCAAAAAGTGATGAATCTGCTGAGATACTATCAAACACTTTTTCAGAACCAGGCAAGTTGGTAGTCTACAAGCACAGATGAGATCGATTTGGTTTTTATTGTGCAAGGTTGACCGGTGCACTCAAAACCCTGCTAAAACCGCAGAATACCTAGACAGTGGCAACGTGCGAAGGGTATCGGCAAAAGGTATTTTTTGCCCAATTCGACCCGACGCCCCAGACAAAGTAGAGATAGTGAACAAGGCCCTTGCCTCCATTTGCTGTTTAGCAAGTATATTGTTTCTGAGTTCTCAAAATTTGTGGGCAGAAACTTCACTATGCTTGACTTGGGAGCCTGCTTTGGTTTGTCCTGCTTTTGCTGGGGAAGTACTGCCAAGATCTCCTGAACTGATGCAACGTCAGGCCTTATCGCGGTTACAGGATCGGGAATGGCTGAGTACACCAAGAATGGTATTTTGGCCAGAAAAGTACCCAGATGAGCCAACTTACTATGTTGAATCGAATGCCGCTAATCAGAATGAACGATTTTGGTATCACTTTGAGGCTGGTGGTGTCTGGCAGCAACTGCATTGGCTGATTTCCCAACCTTTTCTATACAGCGATGCAGAAAGTGGTCGTGGAGATCTATTAATAGGACTAGGGCTAAATAGTGATTTTCTAAGGGGAAAAATCCATAGCCTTACTCTAGGTGGTTTGCGGTTACCAACTGCTGATTCAGTAGTTGAACCGCGAGAATTTACTCAGCTTCTATTCGCTCAAAAACTGTTTTGGCAATTAGAACCGGGGCAGATGCTGTACCTCGGTGCTGGCTACATCCAGAAAGGTGAAGATCAGAAAAATTATGATCCTGGGGATGTGACTAGCTTTGATGTAGGCTTTGTCAGTCCTGTGACAAATCGTGATTTTCAATTGCAGGGTGGTTTCTTAATGGTCTGGCAATCTTCAGACACATTTCGAGATGCAGGACTGTATTCTAGGGAAAACCGAATTGATCTATTGTTAGGAGCTATCTTCTGGGAAAGATTACGCTTGGGCCTGCAATGGCCATTGCAGACTGATTCTGAATTTCGTCAACATTTTGACCGCCAACCTCTCGGGGAAGTCGGTTTCCACTTGCATTTCTAAGAATATGCGGACCTGTTTCTCTCTCCAATGGGCACTGGGATTGGTCATTTTTCTGTTGTTGATGGCTTGTACAGAGGAAACACCTCCACCAGCTCAGCAAGGAGGTACTCTGCAGGCTGAATTACAGTGGCCAACTAGTCGCAGTAACATCAGTAGTCCGTCACAATTGCCAGAAAACGTAGCATTAATTCGCGCAATTATCAGCGATGCAGCAGGTACTATTCTACGAGATCTAGATGGAAAACTACTAGACCGAACTGAGAAACGAGGGCAGGGGTATCTCTGGTTCAGCCGATTGTACAGCGGAACAAATCTGACTCTTGAAGTGCGTGGCTATGATAACGATTCCCACTTAGTCTATCAGCAGCGTGAGGACGGAATTACCGTTCAGCAAAATAAAATCACAGATCTTGGCCCGTGGACGATGGAAGAGACCGATACGGTGGCCCCATTTGATACGCGATTGATAGAACTAACAACGAATGAGTATGCGGGAATTACCAATGTTCAACTTAGTGCGAGAGACAACTGGGGTATATCCTGCTACTACATCTCTACATCACCAAATCGCCCAGCTTTGCCAACTTCTTCAAATTCTTGTTCTGCACCATGGAAAAATGCTAATGCAGAACGCTACTTCAGCACCATAGAGAATGTTGACCTAGGTTTAGATCTAGATCGTGAAATCGTCTCTGCAGTTGAGACTGTTCCAATCTATGTTTGGTTTGTGGATGAGCCGCGACCAGAACATCCTTACTCAGTATTCGAAAGGCGAATTTCCTTAGCCCAGCGAATGGATGTAGTGATCAATCATGGAGATGATGCACTCCCCGATAACCTCACAATCAACACAACTTGGAGCAATGATCGAAATTCTTCTTACCAGTCTTCGAGCAGTAATGATCTACTGATCGATCTAAGCGCTGTTGATGACTATGGCCTGACGGCTTATTTGCTTAGGGACGACGTCAATGAAACAACTCCAGCAATAGATGATCCCCGCTGGGAGGCAATTGCTAGATGTCCAGAACAAGCCAACAAAAACTTAGTTTGTGTGACAGAAGATAATCCGTCCTGGAAAGACTATCCTTTGCCACCTAAGGAGTGGGACGAGAAAGAGATAAAGTTTGAAAAGCAATCAGGTAATCAACAATTACGTTTCTGGATTCAAGATACTGGGGGCCAGATCCGCTCTTCTAGTTCTCTAACAATTAACGGAAGTAATGCTGCCCCTCGTATTCTGAAGGTGGTACTTAATCAATATGAACACACTACTAGTACAAGAAGTATCCGCTTAGATGTCAGCGCAGTAGATGATCAAAATATTCACAGTTATTACGTTTCACAAAGTCCTACCATGCCAGCCAATTCTAGCAGTTGGGTACTACTAGATGATAAGAGTCGCAGACAGGGTTGGATAGATCATTTCACTTTAGACAAGAACTTATCTCGTGGTTTACAAGAAGTGCATGTATGGGTGAGGGATAACAATTATCAAGTGAGCGATAAAGCAACAGCAACTATTGATTATATTCCTGAACCAGGTTTTGAACACCAGGCATGTTTGAGTAGTAACTGTGGACTAAAAGTTTTTGAACCCAATAAAAATTACACCCTAAGAATAGCATTGACTAGTGAACCAGCAGATGATGTTCCGATAGTTGTGTCTACAGATTCTGAAAAGCTTTTTGATAATGCGACTTCTAGTATTGCTAGGCACACCTTCCAGCAGGAAACATGGTCCTCAGTTTGGGAACTAAACTTTACCACTCCTGCCAACTTGAGCAGCCGTCCTGCTTTGATATACTTAGATTTTACTGTAAATAACCCAGTTGCTCACGATTACGAGTACTCTCGCTTAGGTCAGTATATTCTCAACACGTTGAACTACTAGCTTGTTCCCCATCCAGACCTCACTCAATCTCTTCTTCTCGAACAGCCCTTGACAGTGCTAGTCAAAAAGTTAGGCTCACGCACTTCGGATTGAAGGTGATCTGAAGTTATTTTTCCACCTCATTTCTCTAGAGGAAGTCTATGAAGAATGCTCGACTATCTTGGCAGTGGTTTGCTATCAGTCTCGTCTTACTGATGTCGGTAGCTGCAACAGCATCTGCTCAATCAACATGGGATGCCATCAAGGATCGTGGTTCGATCCGTGTAGGAGTCACTGAGGCTCCTCCCTGGTTTTCAAAGAATCCAGCTACTGGAGAGTGGGGAGGATTAGGCTCAGCTATCGGTAAACAGATGGCCAAGGAGATGGATGTGGAATTTGAGCCTGTCGAAGTGACTTGGGGCACGGCTGTCGCGGCTCTGCAAGCAAACAAGATTGATGTGATGTTCGTTTTGGACGCCACTCCCAAGCGTGCTCTTGCCGTAGATTTTCCAGCCCAACCGTTGCTGTACTATGCGTTGGCTGTGCTTGCTGATGATGACTTGAGCATCAAGACTTGGGAAGATCTCAACAAGTCTGGGGTCAAGATCTCTGTGACCCAAGGGACGACAATGGACACCTATGTCTCAGCGCGTCTGAACAAAGCAGAGATCCTTCGTTTCCCGAGTAACGGTGAATCTGTCGCGGCGTTCCAGTCTGGTAGAGTCAATGCAGTCTCGCTGTTCCATCCTCCGTTGATTGCGATGCGTAAGAAGATTGGCCGGGGGCAAATTGTCCTGCCCTCCCCGATTCGCCAATCTGCATCTTCGGCAGGTGTCCGAATGGAGGCTGACAAGCGCTGGAGGGACTGGGTGAATACGTCGGTTGCGTACTACTACAATACAGGACAGACACAGGTTTGGTATGAGGAGTTTCTACAGGAATTCGGTGTAGATCCTTCTTCAGTACCAGCGATTCGCCGAGAGCAGTGGTAGGGAACGAGAGCTAATGCAATCCTGCTCTGGTATTGTGTTTTGTAAGCAAACTCTGGGGCAGGAAGCTTTCGAACAAAAAGGTGCTCAGCGTCATCACCGCTTCTGAACTACAAACCTATTGGATTCTGGTGCCACCAGTATTCGAAGGGGGAAGAATAGAGAATACGGTCGATGGTTTCGTCTGTCACCCTAGGAAGCTTCGAGCCTTCCACAAGCTGGTTGATGTTTTTGAGGCCACTGATGGATTCTTCCAATGTGGCGAAGGGATAGTCAGTGCCGAAGAAGATCTTATCTGTAACCAGGTATTCCTGAGCAGTGATCAAGATGTTGTAGTATTGCCAGGGACGATAAAAGAGAGCTGAAACCTCCGCGTAGACATTGGGGTTTTTGCGGATCACGGTGACACACTCTTCGTACCAGGGATGCCCCATGTGTGCTAGGATGATCTTTAAATCTGGATACTTCTGTGCGATAGGATCTACGTGGATTGCACGCCCTAGCTCCAGTGGTGAATTGTTGGCAAACGTTGTTCCCATGTGGAGCGTCAGGGGTAGATCTTTTTGGATACAGTAGCGATAGAGTGGACCCATTCTAGGGTCGTCCAGAGGCACACCATTGTAAATCGGCCCATACTTGACACCTTGTAAACCATGATCTTCGATCACAGTCTTCAGCTTTTCGAGGGCTTCTTCTTCTCTCGGATCAAAGTAGGCAAAGCCGACAAATTTGTCCGGATACTTCCCAACAGCCTTGACCACCGTGCTGTCTTCCCCTTGAATACCCACTGAATCCCCATAGCGGGGAGAGAAGATGATCACCTTGTAAGCAAGCTCCATCGCCGCAAAGATAGAGTCTGCATCTGTTGGTACCAACAGTTCTCCGGGCCGCACTCTGGCAATTTGCTCTAAGTAGCTCTGGGAGTAGTGGGCAGGATCCCAAATGTTGACATGGCAATCTATAATTTGTTGTGTTTCGCTCACAGAATTCCGTGTTCTTCGAAGGCCTTGGTGAGGCTCACTCCATTCTCCAACATACCACGTACCTGATTTTCTTCCCTCACTTTCTGGAGTGACTTCTCTACGACTTCTGCTGTGATTTGCTGAGGTACGATCACCACTCCGTCCACATCACCAAAAATAAAGTCTCCACTGTTGACGATGACTCCATGAATTTTCCCAGGAACGTCATACCACATCAGCTTGCCTCGATGCTTACTGTCGAGAGGTCCGATATTTCCAGCAAAGACAGGAAAGTTCATCTGGCGAATACGCTTGACGTCACGAACGGAACCATCTGTCAGGCATCCAGCAGCTTTCAGGTACTGTGATCGGGTGGAGAGCAGTTCTCCCCAAGGTGCGATCTCATGGTGCTGATGACAGAGCAGAACGGCGACCTCATTGGGCAGGAGGCTGTCGATCAAAGCAATCTCATGCTCGTAGACATTCACCTTTTCATCGTCATGATAAATCTTCATGTAGATGCCAACTCGCGCTAGCCCGCAGAGAATCATGCCATCATCTAGAGGTCGAATCCCCGAACTCAGTGCCTGATGCAGGTAGCCCATACTATCCAGAGTGTCTGAGATAACGGCGCTGTAGAGGGTATGCTTCAATTCTTGGAAATTCATATTGGCTCAATTGGGATAGTGACAGGAAACTAGGTGTGGTTGGGTGAGTTGGTTAGCATCACTGAGTTGTGGAGATTCTCCCATGCAGCGTTTTTTTTCTGGTTCTGAGAGAGACTTGAATTTTGGACATCGTGGATAGAAAGCACAGCCCGATGGGGGAGAGACAGGATTGGGTACATCGCCTTCTAGGACAATCCGGTCACTCTTTCGATCTAGATCCGCAATTGGAATCGCAGACAACAGCGCCTGGGTGTAAGGGTGGCGTGGTGTGCGGTAGAGAGCTTCACTCTCCGCCAATTCGACGATCTTGCCCAGGTACATCACAGCAACACGGTCGCTGATGTATTCGACCACACTCAGGTCATGCGTGATGAAGATGTAGGTCAAGCCTCGGGCTTCCTTGATCTCCTGCAATAGCTGGAGTACCTGGGCTTGGATTGACACATCTAAGGCACTGACTGCCTCATCACAGATGACGATCTCAGGGTTGACGCACAGAGCACGGGCAATGCCAATGCGTTGGCGCTGTCCCCCCGAAAACTCGTGGGGATAGTTGTCCATCTGTTCACGGCGCATGTTGACCGCTTCCAACAGATCTCCAATGATTTTGCGACGCTCCGCTTTGGTCTTCACTCCATAGAGCTTGAGTGGGTCCTGTAGGGAACCAAACACAGTGAAGGCCGGATTGAGGGAAGAGTGCGGATCCTGAAAGACAATCTGAATTTTCTGACGGATGTGCTTGAACTCTTCAGGACTCAAGTTGAGCAAGTCGAAGGTTTGCTCTCCTTCGTGATAGAGAATCTGTCC
>JAQWOT010000193.1 GCA_029245725.1 SAR324 cluster bacterium
TCGGCTTGGCCTTTGCTGAAAACCTCCGCAGTAGTTCGATCTCTGCAAGCAGCCTGGTCCTTACTGACAACCAAGGCCATGCCGTCACAGGCACCGTCTCAGTGAAGAGAAACTGGTTGCTCTTCAAACCTACAATCAACCTCAATCAAAAGACGACTTACCAGGCCACCGCATCTGCAGGCTTAAAGAGCCAGTCTGGACAGAAACTTCTAAACAACTACTCCTGGAGTTTTACCACCGGAGATAAAAGCACCAACAAATTTCCAAGAGTGATTCAGAAAGAACCCCAGGACAATGCCACCGGAGTTGCTCGCAACACTATTCCAACCCTGACCTTTGAAGGGCCTCTCTTTGAGGGAACTAAACTGACTACTGTTGGAGGGAGTGTTGAGTGGGTAGTCGTTTACCCATATGACGCTAACAATGGCAGGTATAGAGTTGGTATTGATAATCGGAAATTCACTCATGGATTAATCAATTCAAAGGTAACGAAACTTCAATTGTTCGATCTTTGGGATGACAATGTCTCATTTAAATCATCTGATCTCTATTGGAGCGAATATTACATCTACACCAATACTCTATTCAATTGGGCAAATTCGTCCTTCTCAAGTTATATTAGGGATACTGGCGCTGGCGGGTACGCGCTCAAGGCAGAAATAAAGCACGATCTCCAATTTGAGTTACGCTACAGTGGCAATCAGAGCCTTGTCTCTTGTTCACCTTCTCTTTGGGCTGCCAGCGTTCATTGTTTGCCCAACTCCCTGCTGGATAACAACACCTCATACACTGCCACACTTGTCAAAGACAGCCTCCAGTCACTTGAGAATATTGGCAATGACAACATTAGCTGGAGTTTCAACACCGGTAACTCTACAGCCACCAATAGCGCCTCACTGCAGCACATCGGAGAATTCAATGACAACTACACTCGAAGTAGGGTCATCTTGCTCCAAGTGGGTGAGGGGGCCTCTCAATACCGGCTGAGTGATAATACTTCAACTCCTGCTGAAAGGGAGTGGCAACTGCCCCTCTTCTACCCAGTCCGGACTCCTTTTGTACTTAGTGGTGCTCAAGGCAACCAAACCGTCCAGGTCTTCTACCGCGCTGACAATCAGACACTGCCACCCTTTGATAACCAAAGTCTGAGCCTGATCTATGATTACAGCCCACCCGTGGGGGGATTGACCCTGCCGGAGGCTACCAATCAGGAGGCTCTACCCTACCTGATTATGGCCAAGGACAACCTCAGTGGATCCTGGCGGCATCTGATCACCCCGGCTAACACGTATCCAGCTGAAGACTTAGAAACCTGGAAGAGGTTCTCCAGCAATTCAATCGACAACCCAACTCGCCAGAATCTCTGGGATAACATTACGAAGGGCAATCTCTCCTTCAACTGTGTTCACAAGCCTACTCTGCAGGCTTTTGCTGCCGGCAACTCAACCATCTTTGATAACTCCGGTCTCAACACGACCAATTGTGCCTCTTTCAGTGACTTCAACCAGCTGCTGCCCAACTGGGACAACCAAACCTTTCGTTTTGACAACTTGAGCCAGAGTACCGAGCAGAGTCACACCCTCTGGGTTCAGGATCGGGCTGGAAACATTGGCTGGGGCTTCCCCTTCAAGATTCGCTTTGATAATGCAACGCCGGATACCAGTAAGACCACCGTTGGGCTGAATAACCTCGGTCACTCCTTCAACGGCTTGAGCCTCAAGCTCAACACAACTGACAACGACACTCATTTCTTTCTGGCACAACTTGATAACAGCAGCACCCCCAATGCCTACGGCAGTGGCTGGGTCCGAGCCCAGCCAAACCTGCTCTACTCCCTGCTACTCGACAACACCAGCAACACAAGGCAGCACGCACTCTATCTATGGCTGAGAGACAAGGCTGGAAACATTGACAACCTGACTTCCACCAGAACCGTTTATCGCGCCTGGCTCTATGACGGACAGACCAGAGTCGATAATCAGAGCAACCCAACCATCAATGCCTATGCTGGTCTCAAAATCAAGTACCCACAAAGTTTGCCCAGTAGCTATCCGCTGGCTAATCTTCAGCTTAAAAAAGCCAGTGACAACCAAACTGTCAGTGGGCAATGGAATCTGGAC
>JAQWOT010000194.1 GCA_029245725.1 SAR324 cluster bacterium
TCTCTCCTTCCTATCCATACTTTTGCCATCCTTAGCTGCTGGCAATCGCTCGATCGTCATCCCTTCTCCCTCCTATCCGCTCATTGCCAATGATTTGATTCAAATCATGGAGACTTCCGATATACCAGCGGGAGCAGTCAATCTAATCAGCGGCAATCCGGCTGAAATGATTCAGACGCTTGCAGCTCACGAAGATCTGAATGGAATTTGGGTCTTTGGTACTGAAGAGGAGGTTTGTCAGGCTAAACGCCTAAGTACGAGCAATCTCAAACGGGTTTGGAGTAATGAGGGACAGGTCGTTGACTGGTATTCTCCAGCAGCCCAGGGGAGAGAGTGGCTACGACAAGCTTCTCAGAGCAAAAACATTTGGATTCCATTTGGTGAGTAGTATGGCTGGTAATCTTGGCTTCATAGGTGTATCCACACAGCACTCTCTCATCCAAAAACTTTTTCCACTGTGGGTTGATGTTTTGGGTTTAGGGGAGGCCAAACTAAGAGGATTTGATCATCCTCCTAGGGTAAGCTTTGCTGACATGAGATTGCAGGTGGAACAACTACGGGAGGATCCATCCTTGGCAGGGGCACTGGTCACCACACATAAAGTAGTGGTTTGGGAAGGTGCGAAAGATCTTTTTTCGGAATCAGATTCACATGCTCAGCGACTGCATGAAGTGAGCTGTATTTCCAGGAATTCTGGAGGAGAACTAGTAGCACATGCTAAAGATCCGCTGACGGCTCGCTGGGGAATCAATCAAATCTTTTCACCAGACCATTGGCAGCAGTTTCCCGAAGCAGAAGTCCTGATCCTTGGTGCTGGAGGTGCTGGTCTCGCACTTGCCTGGGTTTTACTTGATTCCAATGAGAAACCAGCCCAAATTCACTTAACTGAAGTCGAAGCCAGCAGAGGCTCCCAAGTTCGAGATCATCTGAAAGAATTTTCTCAGGAACTCTGGAGTCTTCATGAAATGAAAAGCTCTGAAGAAGCTGATCATATTCTAGCCAAACTTCCCCCACAGAGCCTTATAGTAAATGCCTCTGGCTTAGGCAAAGATCGCCCTGGATCTCCCCTTAGTGCCAAAGCGAATTTTCCCAGCGAGTGCCATATTTGGGAATTCAATTACCGTGGATCCTTGGAGTTCTTGCATCAGGCTCTGCGACAACAACGCAAGCAGAGATTGCATATCCACGACGGTTGGGAGTATTTTCTAGCGGGTTGGGCATATATCATTGCTGAAGTTTATCATTTTGAGTTGACCGAACCACTCTTTGCAAAGTTGCGTGAAGCAGCCATGCCTCTTCGACCAATTCACTAATTTTTCTGGAGTCACCTTATGGCGGCCTTACTACAGTTGAATGAACGGGACAACGTACGCATTGCCTTACAAAAAATGTCTGCTGGCTCCGAGGCGGAAGGGCTACGGATTTTGGATGAAATTCCTTCTGGGCATAAGGTTGCCATTCAACAGATTGAAAAAGACGCAGCTATTGTCAAATATGGCCAAGTGATTGGTTTTGCCAATGAACCGATTGGTCCCGGACAGCACGTACATAACCACAACGTTATGGTCCACACCTTCGAGCGTGAACACAATTTTGGTAGCCGAGCTCGGGGAACCAACTTTGTGGAAAACCAGGCCACTTTTGAAGGTTTTCACCGAGAAGATGGTCGAGTGGGTACAAGGAACTACGTTGGGATTCTAACTTCTGTTAATTGCTCGGCCACTGTTGCCAAAGCAATTGCTACAGCCTTTTCTGATGAGATGGTCCACTCTGAATTTCCTAATGTCGATGGAGTTGTCGCCTTTACCCACGGAACAGGTTGTGGGCAGAATATTGATGGCCAAGGTCTGGCGATGCTACGCAGGGTCATCTCTGGTTATGCAGTTCATCCAAATATTGGTGGTGCCTTGATCCTGGGGTTGGGATGTGAAGTCAATCAAGTTCCAGCACTTTTGGAAAATCAAGGTCTCTCGCACTCAAATCGCTTAAAGACTGGTACCATTCAAGAGAGTGGAGGAACTCGAAAAACGATTGAGCGTGGGATTGGGATGGTCAAGGAGCTATTGCAGGAAGCTAATCGATCTGAGCGGAAAACGGCTAAGGCTGAACACCTCAGTCTAAGCCTGCAGTGTGGCGGCTCCGATGGATATTCAGGGATTACAGCAAACCCCTCACTGGGAGCTGCTGCAGATTTGTTGGTACGCCATGGTGGTAGTGCTGTTTTGAGCGAGACCCCTGAAGTCTACGGCGCAGAACACTTACTGACAAGCCGTGCAGTTGGACCAGAAGTTGGAAAAAAACTTCTAGAGCGAATCCTTTGGTGGGAAGAATACACTGCTCGGAACGGTGGGGAGATGAACAACAATCCTTCACCTGGAAACAAAGCAGGAGGGCTGACAACCATTCTTGAGAAATCACTCGGGGCTGTGGCCAAGGGCGGCACTTCCGACATGGTCGCAGTCTATGAATATGCTGAACGCCAAAATACTCGTGGCTTTGCTTTCATGGATTCCCCTGGTTATGACCCTGTATCCGTGACTGGACAGGTCGCTTCTGGTTGTAATCTTGTCTGCTTCACTACAGGCCGAGGTTCAGTCTATGGTTGTAAACCAGCACCAAGTTTAAAACTAGCGACCAATACTCCGATGTTCCAAAGAATGGAAGAAGACATGGACATCAATTGTGGGTTGATCGTAGACGGACAATCCAGTGTTCAGGAGTTAGGTGAGAAGATCTTCAACAGGCTTTTGGAAGTGGCTTCGGGCAGTCCAACCAAGAGTGAATCTCTTGGATTTGGAGACAACGAGTTTTTACCCTGGCAAATTGGTGCGGTGATGTAGGATCAACCACACTCATTTTAATTATTCGACACGAAAACACAGATTTTCATGAAACGACTCCAAAACAAAAATATTCTCCTGACCGCTGCTGCCCAAGGTATTGGCCATGCGTCCTTATTGAGATTTCTTGAAGAAGGAGCCACGGTCTGGGCTACTGACATCAACCTGAAGACCCTCGAAGCCCTGAGCCACTCCGAGCAACAATTGAAATTACGCAAACTGGATGTCTGTGATCCTGGCGCAATCGCAAAACTGATTGAAGAAATTGGCAAAATTGATGTTCTTTTCAACTGTGCTGGTTTTGTACACAGTGGCACCATCCTAGAGTGTACCGAGGATGATTGGGACATGGCTTTTGAAATCAATGTTCGCTCCATGTATCGACTTGCCAAGACTACTATCCCAAGGATGGTTTCTAATGGTGGTGGGGTCATCATCAATATGGCTTCAGTAGCTTCCAGTGTCAAAGGTGTCCCAAACCGCTTTGTTTATGGAACCTCTAAGGCAGCTGTCATCGGACTTACCAAAGCCATCGCAGCAGATTTCGTGAGTCAGGGCATACGCTGTAACGCCATTTGTCCAGGCACTGTTGAAACTCCATCACTCAACGAAAGAATGGTGGCTCAAGGGGGTGATTTGGAACAAGTCAGGTCTGCTTTTGTTGCTCGCCAACCCATGGGGCGCATCGGCACACCCGAAGAGATAGCGAATTTGGCAGTTTACCTTGCCTCAGATGAATCCTCTTACACTACTGGTGCCGTCTTTGCGATTGACGGTGGCATGACCATTTGAAGGAGTTAACGTGAAACTAATCCGTTACGGTGAACCCAACCAAGAACGACCAGGGCTTTTTGATAATTTTGGCAAGCTCCGAGACTTATCTCAGGTTATTCCAGACTTAACTGGAGAATACCTACTGCCTGATTCGATACAGCGCCTTCGTGAGCTTGATGTTAATGGATTGCCCGAGGTCAATGGTAATCCGCGTATTGGCCCCTGTGTAAGTCAAATTGGCAAATTCATTTGCATTGGCCTGAACTACTCTGATCATGCAGCCGAATCAGGAATGCAAGTTCCACCAGAACCCGTGATTTTCTTCAAGGCCACCAGTGCGGTCTGCGGCCCGAACGACAACCTCATCATTCCACGTGGTTCTACCAAGACCGATTGGGAGGTGGAGTTGGGTTTCGTCATTGGGAAACAGGGTAAATACCTGACAGAAGAAGAAGCACTGGATCACGTTGCAGGGTATTGTGTGATTCATGACGTCTCCGAACGTGCATATCAGTTGGAGAGGTCTGGTCAATGGGTCAAGGGGAAGAGTTGCGATACTTTTGGGCCAATCGGTCCGTGGCTAGTAACGACAGATGAGATTTCTGACCCTCAAAATCTTAGACTTTGGCTAGAAGTGGATGGTCATCGTTATCAGGACGGTACAACAAGCACAATGGTCTATGGAGTGGCACACCTGGTTGCGTATCTCAGTCAATTTTTCACTTTACATCCTGGTGATGTGATTTCTACAGGGACACCACCAGGTGTTGGAATGGGCGTAAAGCCAAATCCAGTCTACTTACAACCTGGACAAGAAGTTCGGCTCGGAGTCGATGGGTTGGGCGAGCAACGACAAATCACAGTAGCGGATGAATAGTAACTATGGATGTCTTTGTTTCTACCTATCCTTTTGGAACAGATGATCCGCAACCTCGAAAGTTGCTCGATGATTCGAATTTCAACGTGAGTTACAATGAATTAAGCCGCAAGCTCACTGTAGATGAATTGATTGAACGTGCTGGTAAGACAAGAGTCCTTCTCGCTGGTACAGAAAATTTGATGCCTTTTTTGGAGCAAAACCCAAATCTTGAAATGATTTCTAGAGTGGGTATTGGTCTGGATGGCGTCCCACTGAATGAATGTAAGCGTAGGGGGATTCGTGTGAGCTTCACCCCTGACGCTGTAACAATGGCCGTTGTAGAACTGACGATTGGGCTAATGCTATCTGCGAGTCGGCATGTTGGGAATTTGGATCGCAGGCTCAGAGATGGTCAATGGAGTCGGCCAAGTGGTCGGAGGCTTGAGCATTCAGTGATTGGACTTTTTGGCTTTGGCAGGATTGGCAGTCGGGTAGCTCATATTTTAACATCCTTTCAGCCCAAAAAAGTTCTAGTACATGACAGTTTAGACAAATCAGAGGAAATCCAAGCTTTGCGTAATCATGGGTTACAGATTCGGCAGGTTGAATTTGAAGAGATGCTGACCAAGTCTAATCTTCTATCGATCCATGTACCGCTTTACAATAAAACTCGTCATCGGATTGGGCTAGAAGAACTGAAGCTGATGCCTTCGGGTTCGACTCTGGTTAATACTGCAAGGGGTGGAATCGTTGAGGAAGGAGCTTTAGCTACCGCCTTACAAAACGGCATTTTAGCAAGTGCTGCTATTGATGTTTTTGAGTTGGAGCCCTACAAAGGACCGCTGACGGAATTGGAGAATCTAATCATTACGCCTCATATTGGTTCTTGCTCATACGATTGTCGATTTCGGATGGAACTGGAATCAGCAGAAGAAGCACTTCGACACTTACGCGGGGAGCCTCTTCAACGAAAAGTCTCTGATCGAGAGTACGAATATCAATTATAAAGCCTCCTACTACTAAACTTCTTCCCCAACCCCAGTAGTCCTAACAGAGTTGCATAATAGACCAAATAGAACTGGGGTTCCCATTCTCCTTTGACCTCAAAACGCCACTCTTCCCATTGCAGCCAACGAAGTAGATTCAGCCAAGCTTCTAGGCTGAACTCGATCACACCAAAAATGAATCTTTCCCCAAGCATCTCTGGTGGTGACCAGAGCCAAAAGCTACTCCAGGCCAGTCCTACTAGGCAGACTGGCAGAATCCAAATTGCCATCATGGGAACAAGAATCAGGTTCAACCAGAAAACCTCCAGCGAAACCCTCCCAAAAGTATTCAACAAGATTGGTAATGTCCCCAATGAAGCAAAAGTCGTGATGACAAGGCTATCGACTAGCCACTTCGACCAGCCATGTACTTCAAAAATTCTTGAATGACTCACTCCAACCAAGAAAGCTACTACCACAAAGGAGAGTTGAAATGAAACTGTCAGCACCACACTCCAATCCACCACCAAAAACCATAAAGCTGTCACCCAAAGGGTAAAGAGAGTTGGCAAGCGGTTGCCCAATTCACGAAATAGCAACCACAGAGTAATCATGGATACCGCCCGTAGGGCTGGGATTGGAAATTCGAGTAGGAATACATAACTCCAAAGCAACATCAACGGGAACTATCGACTGATAGCTACAAAACTTTGATTTTCCCAAAAATTAGGCTTCATTGTGCCCATTAGTCTACTGATGCCAAAAGCCCAAAGTTGAGTAAGCCAATATGTAGTGCACTAATTGCCAGTACATTGGCCATTCCTGTTTTTCTGAAAAGTTCCAAGGAAAGATGCCTGACAGACCTTTCTGCTAAAGTCAGAGGGAGAAACATCGCCAGCGTTTCATCACTAAGGTAGTAAGCAGCGCTGGTTTCCCACCGAAGGCGCAATGAAGACAAAGTTCTTTGCCAACCAATTTTAGGGGGACTGGCATCGCCAAGTAGTGCTTCAGAAAAATGTAAATTCCAATGAATTCTATCCCAATTGAATTCTCGCAGAAATCCTCCCAATTGAACTTGTCGCCCTACATAACAGTATGGGGATCCGCCCCTCACATTTGGCAGGGAGACAGCTAATTCGAGGAAATCATACTCATGCTGACGATTGAGAATAGTTGCTTTGCGAAGCTTGACGCGTGAAGAGTTGGAGTCTGAAGTAAAGCTATGAGTGGTGCCACGAATCCAAAAAGGTTCGCTCAAATCAGGCTGTCCTAACTAATCGGGGAGGAAAAAAATCTTGCCCATGCTGATCCAGCACGGATGCAAGAGGAGTATTGCAGTGAGAAGACTAAGTCCCCAGCGTTTTTGGCGAAGATTGAGTGTGAGGGCGCAACCAAGACCTGCTCCCAGCTAGAACCACGGGGTTCCAAGCCAGGAGGTGACTTGGTTCATACTAGGTAGTGAAGACTCTGCTCGACAAGTTGTTCTGGATCAGACGCAAAACCGTCGTCATCATCCAATTCTGTTCTGGAGGGAACTCCCCTCGTTTTACGAGTCAATTGCTGTAGAATTTCCTCGCTCTTCTCAGCTTGGTGCTTTGTCCAGGAGCGAACACCACCACCAATTTTTGCTCCGTCCAACATCACGAATCCACCAGGAGGCACAGTAATATTGCCGGTAACTTCTGCTGTTGGATGCAAGACTAATTGTTCCTGGCAGTACAAGTCACCATCTACACGTCCATGTATGACAGCTTGGCGAACCCACGCATCCGCAAAGAGTTCTCCACTGGCTTCGATGAGGAGCAACCCGGAGCAATCCAGTCTTCCTTCAAAGTAACCACCAATTCGAACAGGGGTTGTGCAGTTCCAATGACCGCTTCCCTGGCTCCCCTTGGGCAGATAAACCGTCTCCGCCTGGGTTACTTTCGCTGACTTACGTTTCCAAAACATCAATCCTCCAGTTTGAACAGGTAATGTTCTTCGGACTCCTAGCGTCCAAATTGTGCCGAAGCACCTAGACTTGCCTCTATTTCGAGCAGGCGATTATATTTTGCGATTCGCTCACTACGTGACGTGGAGCCAGTCTTAATTTGTCCCCCTCCCATGGCTACTGCGAAATCTGCCATGAAAGTATCTTCGGTTTCACCGCTGCGATGAGAGATGATGTAGTTCCAGCCCGCTTTTTGACAGAGTTGTACAGTTTCAACAGTCTCGGTGACTGTGCCAATCTGGTTGAGCTTGATCAAAACCGCATTAGCAGCATTGCTCTCAATTCCCTGCTGAACAAATCGTGTGTTGGTCACGAAGAGGTCATCACCGACGATCTGTACCATCTCCCCAAGTTGTTCAGTCATCGCTGTGAAGCCTGACCAATCATTTTCGTCCAGAGGATCCTCAATCGAGATAACCGGGTACTTTTCGCACATTTCTCGATAGAATTGCAACATTTCTTCACTGGACCGCCTGCCAGTTCCAGACCAACGGAAGTCGTATTGTCCATTTTGCTTGTCACAGAATGAGCTTGCAGCAGCATCTAGCGCAAGAGAAATATCCTTACCTGGCAAGTAACCAGCCGCTTGAATCGCCTCAATGATCAGATCACAAGCTTCTTCGTTGCTACCTAGATTTGGAGCAAACCCTCCCTCGTCACCCACTCCAGTTGCATAGTTTTTCTTCAAAAGTATCTTTTTCAAGGCATGAAATACTTCGGCTCCAGCTCGCAGAGCTTCACGAAAAGTTGAACACCCGTTGGGCATTACCATGAATTCTTGCAAATCCACGCTGTTGTCAGCATGCTCGCCACCATTGAGGATATTCATCATGGGTACTGGTAGTCGAAATGACCCAACTCCTCCAAGATATTGGTAGAGTGGCATTTGGTGTGAGATGGCAGCGGCCTTCGCAACAGCAATCGAAACCCCAAGAATGGCATTGGCGCCTAGTTTTTTCTTTGTTGGTGTTCCATCCAACTCCAACATAACTCGATCAATCTCTGCTTGATTATCTGGTTGTAAGCCACATAATTCAGGAGCAATTCGAGTGTTCACATGGCTAACCGCCGTAAGAACCCCTTTTCCCCCATAGCGTTTCTTATCACCATCTCGCAGTTCCAGAGCTTCATTTTCACCAGTCGAGGCTCCGGAAGGAACAGAAGCGTCAGCTTGGGTCCCATCTTCCAGAAGAACAGTAGCTCTCAGGGTTGGGTTCCCTCGGGAATCCAAGATTTCCATTGCTGAGACAGATAGGATTCGATTACGAAGCACAGACAATTCTCCGATGATTAGAAAGTTTTAGGAGCGGAGCGTTTGGGTTCCCCAAATACCCAAACCACACAAGCTCAAGCTTACAAACAAATTCAGGCAAACATTCAGTAATGCTGTACGCCAAGCACCAGCTTGCATCAGGAGGACAGTCTCATAACTAAAGGTCGAGAACGTAGTAAAGGCACCCATGAAACCACTCAGAATGAGTAGTCTTGCCCCGGAGTGCTTTTCCAGTAGAACTACGAAAACCCCAAAAGCGGCAGAGCCCACAGCATTCACAAAAATTGTTCCGTAAGGAAATTGATCTCCCAACCAAATTTGCAACTGCCGACTGATCCACCACCTACTTAGACTCCCTAGACTACCGCCAAGTAACAACCAGAGCCAAGGAAAATTTTGTAACAAAGTCAACCATCAACCTTCAGCATTAGATTTGTGCTGCAAATCCAGCTTTCTTTGTTGAAATGATTTTAAAAAGCCCAATTTCATAATTCTTTTCAATGCTTTCAAACCAGGCTGTTGCAGCAATTCGACAGGGATTTGTGTTGTCACTTCTGGAATCCTATACTAGCTATTGATTTTGTCCAGTTAGTGAGTCGCTCTGAATCTTTACACTCAAAAGAAATCTTTCAAATCAAGATTTCTAATGAATCCTCTAAAATCCTTCAGGAGATGACTATGAAAATCATGCGTTCTTTACTCCTACTCGCCTTGGTCTTCTTCTTGGTCGTACCCTTAGCGCTGGCAGATAGAGTCCCTGTGGGCATGATCTATGACGTTGATGGAAAGGTTGAATACAGCAAAAATGGGAAGCGCTGGAAGCCCGTGCGTCGAAACAAGCTCATGTTCCCCGGTTCAATGGTTAGACTGAACAATGGAAGCAAGGCCAAATTCGCAAACCAAGCTACGCAAGAAACCACAAACCTAATGGCTAACTCTGAAATCAAAATTACAGATTCAGGTATGGAAATAGTCAGTGGTGAACTAGGATCCACAGAAGCAGCCAGTGGGTTATTAGCCGGATTGGACAAGCAATTTGCAACTACTCAAAAGTATACGACAGTTCGCCGCTCTGCAAACAAACCAGGACAGGAACTGATCGTGGACTTGGGCAACATATCTCTCTCTGCTGACTACCCCACTGTTGCGTGGGAGAGCAAAGGTGCTGAATATTCGTATCGCTTAAATGTTGGTGACAATTCATACGATGTTGCAGCGACTTCGGAGAAAGTTGTGCTTCGGGCTATTGAGCCATTTTCAGAGAGATCAATGAAATACAGCGTGGATGTCCTCAAAGATGGCAAGGTTCTAAGTGAAAGTAAAACGAGGAGACTTTCCTGGCTGAGCGGCAAGAAGTTGAAAAAATTCCAAGAGGATGTGACAACTGTTAAGAAATACGATTCTGATGGATTTATGATGGCAGGTGTCCTGAAGGAGCACGGACTTCTCGTCCCAGCCATGCAAACCTACGAATTTTTCTTCAGCCAGAATAGTGATGATGATGACATCAACGATCTAAGGCCCTTTATGATCGAGGTTTATGCTCGTTTGAAACTCCAGGCTTTGCAGGAAGAAGTAACCAAGACGTACCAGGCAAACCTCTAGGCAACAACTACTCACCAACTCCGGGCATCTTCTCTAGATGCCCTCCTCTCCCACGAAAACGCAGAACAATGCAATGAAAAAGGCACTTCTCCGACCAGATTTTTGGATCACAATCCTTCTTTTCTTGGCCATGATTCCTGCCGAGCAATATGAGATATTTTCAGGATCAGAAAATCAACTGCAGGGTTATCGTCATATCCTAAGGCATACCGCAAATCCTGAAGCTTATGCCTTTCCTGAAAAAGATATGGTGATTGTCGATACCGACGAAGAGTTCTTCACCGAATATGGAAGCTGGCCTCTACAACGGAAACACATCGCTGAAATTGTCACCAATCTACAGGAATTGGGAGCCAAGGTCGTTGCACTTGATATGCTGATGGATTTTCCAAATGGCTACGGGGAAGACCCCATATTGGCAGAAGCACTTGGAGAGAAACCAAACACGATGGTAGTTGGTCAATTGAACCTTGTAGATGAAGAAATCCGTGGAGTAACAGCAGCAACTCCTGTTTTGCAGGAAGCCACCGTCGCTGGTTATACCAATCACACTTTGATAGGTAATCGACTCTCCCGACTTCGTTTCTACGATCAAGCTGTCAATGAATTCAAGATCTGGCCGTGGGCAGTTCAAGCACTTGCCATGTATTGGAATGTTGAACCACGACTGGAAAACAACATTCTCTACATTGGAGATAGGGAAATCCCACTGGACCACAATGGTGATCTTTGGCTCGATTACCCACTTCACAAACCAGGTGTTACTTTTCTCCATGAATACGCCGGTATCACCGCAGCAATGGTTCTAAATCTTTATGAGGGTGAGATTTACGGTCTGGAAGATCTGGATGAAGATGAGATCTATGAGTTGGAATATTGGGTTAAAGATAAACTCGTGCTTGTTGGAGACACAACTGAAGTTTCTCACGATATTTTTTCAACCCCAGTTGGAGAAATTTATGGGATTGAAATCCTAGCCGATACGATCTGGACGATGATGAATGGTGCTCCTATTCGCCCAGCAAGTAATGAAATAGAGGCAGTTATTCTCATCTGCATGATGTTGTTGTTCTTGTTCATTGCAAGACTTGAAAAGCTTCACAACCCACTCTTTCTTGCGGCAATCATTGGATACCTGGGAATCTCCATTTATGCTTATGTCTATCATGGCTATGTACTCTCAATGAGTTACATCATCCCTGCAATGATTCTCAGCATGATTGCGACAAACTTCTTCTTGTTCATGGCAGAGAGACAGCAAAAAGCCTTCATCAAGAACGCTTTCTCTCAGTACCTATCTCCCAGCGTAATTGATGTAATCGTCAAGGATCCTTCAAAACTTAGTTTGGGTGGTGACCGTCGTGAAATGACAGCTTACTTCTCAGATGTTCAGAAGTTCTCGACAATTTCAGAGAGTCTGACACCTGAAGAACTTGTTGCGCTACTGAATGAATATCTTACCGAGATGTGTAATCTCATCTCTGGTAGGGCTGGCACGATAGACAAGTTTGAAGGGGATGCAATCATTGCTTTTTGGGGGGCTCCCTTGGATCAACCGGATCATGCTAAACTCGCCTGTTTTGCAACAATCGACATGCAAAAGCGCCTGATTGAAATGCGCAAGGACTGGCGAGAAAAAGGTAGCCCCCAACTCTTTGCACGGATGGGGATCAACAGTGGTCCAATCGTGGTCGGCAATATGGGATCACAGCAAAGGATGGACTACACTATCATGGGTGATACGGTTAACCTGGCAGCACGCCTGGAGGGAGCAAACAAGTTCTATAAAACCTTCACGATGATCTCGGGCAATACCTATTACGGTACAGATAACTTTGAAGGAGTCGAAAATTATGTAGATGCAAGAGAACTAGACATTGTTCGGGTGGTGGGTAAGAAAGAACCTGTTCCAGTTTTTGAGGTCCTGGACTTTAAGAATGAGCTCAGTGGCTCTATGACCGATGTTCTTGAGCATTATCAAAAGGGTCTTTCATGTTATAAAGATCATGATTATCCAATCGCTATCGAGCACTTCCGCAAAGCCCTGACCTTCCTCGAAAATGATGGGCCATGCCTGACATACATCGAGCGTTGTGAACGCTTCATCAGTGAGCCTCCCCCTGGTGATTGGGATGGTGTTTACACACATACCGAAAAAGGCTGAATTGTTTACAGGAATTATTCAGGGCAAAGGAGAGATTCTATTCTCAAAGCAGTTCAGTGGTGGGCTAAAGCTGCGCGTTTTGATGAACGAATTGGGGACTGGCTTAGAACTGGGGGCGAGTGTAGCAGTGTCTGGTGTGTGTCTTACAGTTGTGAATTTCCAAGGTGCATGGGCAGAATTCGATGTAATTCAGGAAACCTTAGACCGATCAAATCTGGAGATACTGCAAGTTGGTTCTCACACAAATATTGAGCGATCTCTCAAAATGGGGGATGAACTAGGCGGGCATCAGGTCAATGGCCACGTCGACTGTAGGGGCCAGATTCTTCAGATTGAACAAAGCCCTGGGAATCGAAAGATCTGGATTGAACTTGCCCCACATTGGAACCGCTATTTAGTTTCCAAAGGTTGGATCGCAGTTGATGGCGTAAGCCTAACAGTGGTTGATGTAGAGTCAGATCGATTTTCAGTTTGTTTGATCCCAGAAACCCTCTCCAGAACGACACTTGGTAACACAACCCAAACTACCCACCTCAATTTAGAGTTCGATCATCAAACCAAAGTCATCGTTGAATCGATCGAACGCATTCTGCCGAAATTTCTAGAAAAAGTTACTTAATCTTCTAAACGTCACAAATCTTTTTTCCCTATCACATCAAATTATTATCTCTTCTTAATCAAATTCTAATAATTATTCTCTAGGCTTGTTCGCATTGCTTGTAAAGCATAATGCCAGTTTGCCGAAAAATAGATCTTACTCCGTATTGGGAAAGGTCTGAAACCTTATAAGCCTAGGAGAATAATGTTCCGCAAGACCATCGCAGCTTTAGCCACTGGGTTAGCAGCCTTGATGATGACAGACCTGGCCCACGCTAGAGATCAGATCCAAATCGTCGGTTCCTCAACCGTTTATCCTTTCGCAACCGTGGTCGCAGAGAAACACGGCCAACGTGGTTCCATGAAAACTCCATTGATTGAATCTACAGGTACTGGTGGCGGAATGAAGCTTTTCTGTGCTGGCTTAGGCCCAAGCCACCCAGATTTCACCA
This sequence comes from SAR324 cluster bacterium, assembly GCA_029245725.1. NCBI lineage: Bacteria > Deltaproteobacteria > SAR324 cluster bacterium. The sequence goes on from JAQWOT010000194.1 coordinate 13,541, forward strand.
ATGCTTCTCGTGCAATCAAAGGCAGTGAAAAAGAATTGTGTGCGAAGAACGGTGTGAGTGAGATTATTGAAATCATTGTGGGTAATGATGGAATCGCCTTCGCTAACAGTTCTAAATCTCAGAAAGTTGACTTTACGCAAGCGCAACTTTGGAAAGCAATGGCTGAGCACGGTCCAAAGCCCAAAAACTGGAATGAGATTGATGTATCATTGCCAAATCAACCGATTAAGATTTTGGCACCCCCTCCTACATCCGGAACCCGTGATGCTTGGAACAGCCTCATCATGGGTAAAGGATGTAGTGCCGCTGGAATGAAGAAAGAACTAGGGGAAAATTGTAATGCCTTCCGTGAAGATGGCGCTGTAGAAGAAGCAGGGGAGAACGATACGTTAATTGTCAATCGATTAGATGCTGACCCAGAAGCTTTTGGAATTTTTGGATTCAGTTTCCTCGATCAAAACAGAGACAAGATTCAAGGCTCAACAATCAATGGTGTAGAAATTTCTCTAGACAGTATCCAGAGCTACGATTACCCGGTTGCACGACCACTTTTCTTCTATGCTAAGAAAGCTCATATCGGTGTAATTCCTGGAATGCAAGAATTCATGGAGGAATTTGTGAGTGACACTGCAATTGGTGACTACGGATACTTACTAGACCGTGGGCTTGTTCCTTTAGAAACAAGCACACAGGAAAAAGTTCGTAATGATATCCGCAATTTGACTCCAATCAGCATGTAATTGATTCATCTACCGGCAATCCAGGGATTGCCGGTATCAAAACTACTATGTTCCCCTACCTCCTCGCAGCAATTCTGCTGATCAGTCTCTCAGGTTTTTACCTAGGCCGAAAACAAGCTACAAATCTCCGCTCACAAACAAAACTTCATTCCCTTCCGCAATATCACGGATACTTCATCGCACTTTGGTGTGGCATTCCAACAATTTTGCTCATTCTGCTTTGGACCGCACTAGAACCAATCCTATTAGGTAACTTAGTCAGAAATCACTTGGAATCACAATCTGGGGGCTTGACTCCAACAGATTATGTGATCATGACGGAAGAAGTTCGAAATCTTGCGGCAGGGGTCGCTTTGGGAACCCAAGACCCTCTTATTCTAGAAACTGCCGAGTTGATGCGTTCGCTCCAGCAATCAAGCCAATGGAGCATGGTCGTCGTCACACTTTTGTTCGCAATGCTGATTATGGCCTTCACTCGAACCAAAGTAGCGCCCGGATTTAAGGCCCGTCATGGTGTAGAATTACTGTTCAATAGTTTTCTCTTCATTAGTTCAACCATCGCCATCTTGACAACAATTGGAATCGTCCTTTCGCTAATTTTTGAGACTTTCCGTTTTTTTGAGATGGTGCCAATTACTGAATTCTTGTTCGGGCTCAAATGGTATCCTCAAATAGCTATTCGAGCAGACCAAGTCGCTGGAGAAGGTGCCTGGGGTGCAATCCCTGTTTTTAGTGGCACCCTACTAATCTCCTTCGTCGCCATGTTGGTTGCAGGTCCCATCGGTTTGATGTCCGCAATTTATTTCTCAGAATACGCTTCTCCAAAAATGTGCGGAGTGACCAAACCAATTTTGGAAATTTTAGCAGGAATCCCGACCGTTGTTTATGGATTTTTTGCAGCCCTCACTCTGGCTCCTCTGGTGAGGGACGGCGGCATTGCCATTGGGCTAGACGTAGAAGCACGTAGCGCCCTTGCGGCAGGCTTGGTGATGGGTGTGATGATCATTCCATTCATCTCCTCACTTTCTGACGATGTTATCAACGCTGTCCCACAAACTTTGAGAGATGGCTCTTATGCGATGGGGGCTACTAAGTCAGAAACAATCCGACAAGTGATCATTCCTGCTGCTTTGCCAGGAATCGTTAGTGCTTTTATGCTAGCGATCTCAAGAGCAATTGGTGAGACAATGATTGTTGCCATGGCTGCAGGATTGAATGCTAATCTCACATTGAATCCCTTGGAGAATGTAACGACTGTCACGGTTCAGATAGTGGTCGCCTTGATTGGTGACCAGGAATTTGATGACCCAAAAACGCTCTCGGCTTTTGCACTTGGGTTGGTGCTGTTTATTGTGACACTGATTTTAAATGTTGTTGCCTTGGCGATTGTGAAGAAGTATCGAGAGAAATATGACTGATCGAAATATGGCCAAGACTGCTCGTCTCAAACAACGCTATGCAGCCGAGGCCAGATTTAAGCTTTATGGGAAATTAGCGATTGCAGCAGCATTGTCTGCAGTTTTTTTTCTACTCTACACAATCTTCACAGCTGGGTATTCAGCATTTTGGAGAACACAAATTCAGTCAGAGGTTAAGCTTGATGCTAACTTCCTGAAAGTCACCCCCCAAAGTTCTAATGAAGAACTAGCTCGCGCAAATTATCTAGGACTCTTCAGAAAGAATGTTGTTGAGAATAATCCAGACATCAAAAGTCGCTCAGAGCGCAGAGATCTTATACAGATGTTCAGTGAGAGTGCAGAAACAGACTTAAGGGACTTAGTTCTCTCGGATCCCTCTCTTCTTGGTACAACACAAAAGTTATGGTTTCTTGCTTCTTCCCCAGTGGACACAATTGTCAAAGGAGCAGCACCCCGGAATATTGAGGAAGAGAGACGTGTCGTTAGTAATCTTCAACTAAGGCTATTGGATCAATGGACAGCAGAAAGCCGAGTTGGGTCAACCTTCAATATCAACTTTTTCACTCGAGGTGATTCCAGAAATCCAGAATTGGCAGGTTTGGCGGGAGCACTAGCGGGTTCTTTCTGGGCGTTGCTTGTCTGCTTTGTGATCAGCTTTCCAATGGGAATCGCTGCTGCCATTTATTTGGAAGAATTCGCTCCAAAAAACCGCATCACTGAAATTATTGAAGTCAATATCAATAACCTAGCAGCAGTACCTTCGATCATCTTTGGCCTCCTTGGCCTGGCAGTGATCCTTAATTTTTTTGGGGTCCCAAGAAGTACTCCACTTGCTGGTGGAATTGTTCTCTCCTTGATGACCTTGCCCACAATCATCATTGCCTGCCGTGCCACCCTAAAAGCAGTCCCGCCATCTATCCGTCAAGGGGCTCTTGCCATGGGAGCATCCCCGATGCAGGTAGTTCTTCATCATGTCCTACCACTTGCGCTACCGGGTACTTTGACAGGTACGATCATTGGGTTAGCTCAGGCTTTAGGTGAAACCGCCCCGCTACTGATGATTGGAATGTTTGCCTTTGTGGTCGATATTCCAACTAGCCCGCTGGAAAGTGCCGCAGCACTTCCTGTTCAGGTATATCTTTGGGCGGAAAGTTCTGAGAGAGGCTTCGTTGAGCTGACTGCAGCTGCAATTATGGTGATTTTAGTTTTTCTGGTATTGATGAATTTGCTTGCTGTAATTTTTCGCAAAAAATTTGAGCGTCGCTGGTAAACCCAAATAAATTTACGAACTTCGGTTATGAGCCAGAAACAAAACAACGGATCTCTTGTCACGAAGATAAATTCAGCTGATGTCAGAGTCTTCTATGATCAGACAGAGGCTTTACATGGTGTGAATCTGGAAATCTATGAGAATAGTGTAACCGCTCTCATTGGTCCCTCTGGTTGTGGAAAATCCACTTTTCTGCGATGTATCAACAGGATGAATGATGTTATTGAAGGTTGCCGGATCACTGGAACAATCACTTTGGATAACGAAGACATCTATGACAAAGGTCTCGATGTAGTGCAGCTCCGTGAGAAAGTTGGCATGGTATTCCAGAAGCCCAATCCCTTCCCGAAATCCATTTATGATAACATCGCTTACGGACCTCAAATTCATGGTCTAGCCCAGAATCGCCAGGAGATGGACGAGATTGTCGAGAACAGTCTAAAAAAAGCTGGTCTCTTCGAGGAAGTGAAAGATCGTTTGAACTCACCCGGACCAGGACTCTCTGGTGGGCAACAACAGCGATTGTGTATTGCCAGAGCGATTGCAGTAAACCCAGAAGTAATCTTAATGGATGAGCCCTGCTCTGCCCTTGATCCTATTGCCACCGCAAAAATTGAGGAACTGATCCACGAACTACGTCAGAACTATACAATCGTGATTGTTACCCACTCCATGCAACAAGCGGCTCGGGTTTCTCAAAGAACAGCCTTTTTCCATATGGGGGATCTGGTAGAAGTGGGCGACACCGACGATATTTTTGTCCGCCCCGAAAATAAGCAGACTCAAGATTACATTACTGGACGTTTTGGATAAGGGATTTATATGGCAGCTACTATTAATTTCACAACGGTCACTCTGCATTTGCACCGTCAGATTGCCCTGCTCAAACAACAAGCCAACCTGCTTGGGACTCTTGTAGAGGAACAATTTGAGAATGCACTCCGAGCACTTGCTGAAAATGATCTGGAGTTAGCTGAAAAAGTGGTCAAGCTTGACAAAGAAGTAGACCAACGCGAAATCACTCTGGAGGAGGAGTGTCTCAAGATCATCGCGCTTTACCAGCCTGTTGCTGTCGATATGCGCTTCTTGATTTCGACCATCAAGATTACGAATGATCTTGAGAGAATCGGTGACCTTGCTAGAGATATCGCTCAATTGGTCATTAGCAATAATGGCGAAAACAGAGAAAGGATTATTGACTTCGCAGCTTTGACAGCGAAAGTTAAATGGATGGTTCGCAAAGGACTGGAGGCCATGATTGCCTTGGACCCACAGACAGCCCGTGAAGTCTGCAACAGTGACGACGAGGTCGATGAGCAGTTTCGGCTTATTAAAGAGAAGGTAATCTCCGAATTGGAGAAAGGAAATGCAAACGTTCGTGCTCTGATCACAGAGTTAACTATCTCTGACTATATGGAGTCGATAGCAGATCACGCCAAGAAGATCTGTGAGGATGTGGTTTATACAGTTGATGCGGAGGTCATTCGGCACTCCTCATTAGTAGACACACCTAAGAACTTGTCATCCTGATTCAGCTTCCTCTGATTGCCTTTTAAGAGCTTCGTTGTCATCTGTTTTGGGAAGATTCAATGGTCGCTGCCTTGATTTGGGTGGGGCTGGTCTTCCCGAAACTGGAATCTCGTAGCGTTCATGCAGTAAGGTCTCCCTCACACCAATTTCCATCACATCCAGATCCAATCTCACTGTGGGCACTCTCGGCTCGAAAAGCAGCGTGACAGGTAAAGAAACTTCTACGGAATTACCTGCCTCAAGCCAGTGCAATTGTTCTGGCCAGTCTGGATCTGCCATTCCTCTCCAGATATTTATCCGGACCTGAACCAACCGAGGGAAAGCTGTTGAGTTTGAGAGCTTATAGATGATCTCTCCATCAGTTCTTCCACTTCGAGGTTCGATAGCTTCCTCAGATTCAAACTGGAAACGTGTTAATAATAGTTTCTGCGGGCTTTCCTCACGAAAGCGCATGTATAACCTCTCTAAGCTTCCCACCCAAACATCTTGTCTGGTACCACTCAAGCTTTGCCAAGCATCCAGCATTCTTTGAATGTCACTCTCATCACCGATCTGGGCGAGAACTTGAGCAAATCGCCAATTATCTGGGCTCTCTGAGGTCATCATTCCTTGACGTAAAACAGGCAATGACGCCTCAGGCCAAGTCAAAAAAGCCAACCTTGCTTGCCAACGTTCCTCAGCCGTACCCATTTCTAGTGCTGGAAGCCATTTGGTCCAAAGTTGATGCTTCCAGTGGCTCACAATCTGAGCTTGGGAGAGCATTGGCCAAAAAAGTACGGTCAGCAAAAGAATTCGCAATTGCATGCGATCCTGATTTCAAAGTTGTGTTTGATCAGTAGAGTTTAGATAGGATTAGTCTAGTGGGTCTTGGGTAGCACTACAAGCGGGGAGGATAGGGGAAGGCTTCTCTCCCCCAACGGGATTCTTTAAGAAGATTCAGCGAGTGCAAACCCGTTCTCTCCAGGTTGGGCAAGTCGTAGATCCGGACGACCTTTAATCGATCCAGACAATGTCTTTAAGTGAGGTCTTCTGTCTGCTTGCATCGGCTCTTCAACCAAATCTGCAACTTGACGTAGTGTGTAATTATATTGTTTGCTTACTTCAATAAGACGACCACCTTCTACAAATTCCGGAGAACTTTGATATTTTTCCAGATCATTGATGACAACCACGTGTCTCAAGGCCTCTGGTTTTAAGTAGAGAAGGGTCCGCTTCTCATTCAATTCAGGTTCATCAACCTCATCTGCTGAGAGTTGTGCCTCAAACTTGAGCCAGTGCATCATTCCCCCCAGCAAGTTGCTCATTCGGGACATGGTTCTCCTTCCGAGTCTGTCATTCACGGTTTATTTGGATTGGGAACTAGAAAAGCGCTCGCCATCTGCTTGTCAGCTTTTTGTAATTCCCTCTGTAAGGCCACTGCCTTCTTACGATCATCAAAGGCAGGTACTTGAACCCGAAAATATTTTGTAATTTGCTCTGTTGATTTTTTGATAAACGAGACTTCTCCTATGAACATATTGTTCATTTTTTTCACTAATTCCTCTGGTTTTTGTCCCTTGGGGATTTGACCCAATACCAACTGAAATTTGCTTCCAACGCTTTCTAAGTATGCTTTTGAATTGATCTGATCACCCTTATTCAACTGCTGAACCAGTCGTTTCCCATTTTCTAGGGTAAAAGCCTGTCTGGAGACTAATTCAATGATAGTTCTTCTCGAAGTATATGGAACAATTCGAACCGGAAGTTGTGGATTCAAACGCTTCATTATTTTTTGAAAGTCGAGCACACAATTCTCGGTGATACAACTGGCAAGTTGGACTAAATAGGTTGGTTCATTCTGATTATGAGAGCCTGGGTTGGTAGCTCTATTATTTGAGATTGCAACCTTAATTTTTGGCTCTGTTAGCGCAGGATCTGAGTTGCCAATTTGTTTGGAAATTTTGTTACCAGCTGCAGTCTCAATTTTATTGAGCTTTTCATTTCTGATAGCGGGTGGAGGTGCGACAGTAACTGGAGGTGGTGCTGGTTTCTCATCCGCAGCCAAATTTTCCATTCGCGCTTCTACCAAGACCGGCTCCTCAACAATCGGTCCTGACTTTCCGTTCTGCTCTGCAGAGGGGTCTGCCAAAGCTTGACGAATTGAAGACTCATGTAGATCCGGCAACGGAACAAGTGGCACCAGCTTTTCTTCACGACTCCCAGTTCGGTTCGGTTCACCTGTGCCCCCCAGAGCAGGTGCCTCATCCTCCTGGTCTAGCAGCGGAACGACAACTGTCGGTGGCAAGTTTGATAATACTTGCAACGAAGTTATCTCCGGGCCAGTCGTCCAGAATTGGCTACCGCCAAAACCCATCACCACCCCCAACATATTGGAAGCAACTGCGGTTGCGACAAGTTGCTTTTTGTAAAGTAAAAGATTTCCCTTAAATTGCCCCAAATCGATCGATCGATTTGAAATCCCCTGCTCTCCAGTGTCGACAACCTTTTGTGGAGGATTGGATGTTTCAAAATCTGCATTTATTTGATCTCCAGAAATTTCGTCCACATCCGACAAATCTTCATAAAAGGCATCTACCTCGTTGGCCACTTCTGAAGAGGGGGATTCCGTATCTTCTAATTTTGGTCGAGCGCCCTCCTGTGGATTCTCCACACCTTTGAGCAAGGACGGAATTGGAGAGTTTTCTTGCGCCATACCTAAAACTTAAAAATATTATTTTTATTTAAAATTTAAGATGAAGTACCTTCAGATTTCTATTAAATTCAGTATTTTAAGTCATCTAAGATCCGATGTTAAAAGTGCATATTCATTATGCTGCAGAATACGTGCCGCAGAAAAATTTAAGGAAAATTGGAATATTGCTATTCTCAAATAATTTACTTTCTATCCCGCTGCAGGCATGCTATAAAATCATTTCAAAGTTAAGAAAAATTTTCTCAAAGTGTCTCTTTATTTGGGGCACCCCATCGGACAACCATTGAGGAGAGACATTGGAAACGACTACCTACTCATCTCGCGCAGAAGTTTTGCGGGAAGAACTCAACCAGCTCTTTGGCTCACAAGAGCGAAATATTGATCAGGCCACTCGAAGTTTGAAAGTCTTGGCTCACCCAGCTCGCCTGAAGATCCTGTGTGCACTGCGCACAGGTGAGCAAACAGTTCAGGATCTGGAATACTACACCGGCTTGAAACAAACCACATTATCACAACACCTCTCACTTCTTCGTTCCAGAGATATTGTAACATCAAGGCGTGAAGCTAACTTCTCCTTCTATAGAATTGCCAATGATCGCATCTTGGAACTATTCGAGTTGATCAAAGACATCTATTGCCAAACCTGAAAAGAATCAAACACGCCTCTACCTATTGCTTGAGATCAATCCATAAACTTTTCACAATTTTTGTAACTTGATCGTAGAAATGATCTTTCCAACGATTGTCTCTTTCCCACCTCTGTTAACTGTGCTCTCCTGAAACTAATGATTGGGTGAATCGCCCCATGAATGATCGAGTTTGGTAAATGCAACTTACTAGTATCTCTAAAAACAAGTGTTTTAAAAAATTAAAGTTTCTCCCCAGATGGACTCATCAATAAAATCATTAAAAATTAAGTGCAGACAGGTCTACTGGGGATGAAATATCTTATCGGTTTGATCAAGAAAAGGCTGATCCATCCTGTTCTGCATAGCATGGCCTCAGTCAGTCAAGTCAGTTGGGGGGTGGGAATCGGAATGTTCCTGGGTTTCACACCCACGGTCGGAGTGCAAATGTACCTGGCTGCTTTGGTTTGGGGTTTCTGCCGTTATCTTTTAAATTTCAGGTTTAATCTACCTGTCAGTGTTGCAATGGTTTGGGTCAGTAATCCATTGACAATGGTACCAATGTACTATGGCTTTCTCACAACTGGCTGCTGGGTACAGGGCAAAGAGCTATTAACCTATGCGACTTTTGAGAATCATCTGACCGAAATCCTCGGCATGGAGAGTGTATGGGGTTCGATCGTTTCAGGAGCAGAGTACTTACTGATTGAATTGGGGGAACCAATGATGCTAGGGAGTTTGTTCTATGCTTTCCCAATTGCAATTGGCAGCTATTTTTTGACCTACTACGGGTTGCTGCGACACCGACAACACAAAGCCCACCAAGCACAAATGAGCTATGAAGAGTGGTGTGCCGCACATGAGATTGCACCATAATGTCAGAATCTTCCTCACAACTAGGTTTTGAATTAGCAAGACTTGTGGAGTCGGGTAACGATGAGAAAGCGCGTGCGTTGGTCCAAGCAAAAGAACTGAGTGAGACCGACGAACGTAAATGGCTCTATCACCTAGGTAACTTACTTCACTCAGCCGGGCGCCCTCTACAAGCTTCTGCAATTTGGCGTGAAGTCGGTACTCCTCCACAAATTCCTCCAAATGAATTATCTCTAGTTACCCTCCTTCGTCGGTGGTGGCCTCCTATACTAGCTACGATTGGGGTTCTCACAATTTTCTACACGCTTTTATTCACTACCTTCCCCAGACCATTTGACCTGTTTCAATTTATGCAGGCGATGAGTAAACAGCAACAGAATCGAAGTGCCTGGGACTCATTCTGGGATACGGGTCGACCGTCTCGGCGTAGCTCAGATCTTTATGTGCAAGGAGATCAATTAGTCCCAATGCTTCAAGACACCATCGCCAAATTGCTTGGAGAAGACACAGAGGAAAAGTCTGCTAAGGATGAGTTGGCCAAGTGGCTTCAAGACTATGAGAATGAACTCTACGGAGAAGGATTGAGTGGTCTGAATTACCACATCGTAGTTGCCAAAGGCTTGTTTAACTCCCGAGCGTTCGAAGACGCAATTGCTATTCTGGAGCAAGGATTAGAGACAGAAGAATCTGCGGCTAGACGTGGTCAGATTTATCAGGAACTAGGGACTACCTACTATTATCAAGGGTATGAGCTTCAGCCCGATGGTTTGGCACGCTACGACCTTCCACTTGTAAGTAAGTCAGTGGAAGCATATGAACAAGCAGCTCCCTACAGCAGCAATCCCTACTTATTTGGTAATCTCGGCTGGGGCTATTATTTGTTAGCTGAATATGAAAAAGCTGTAGAATACGGAGAACAGGCACTGCAATTGGCGCCAAGTCTCAATTACGTTCGAATGAACCTTGGGATCACCTATCTACGCTTGGGAGAACTGCAGGATTCTCTCGATTCTTACGCAAGCATTCAGGATTACAGACCGGATCGTACAGAGTATGAAGGTGGGATTCGAGATCTGCAGGAACTCATCAGAGAATTTCCTGGGCAGTATCCGTTCGGACAATTTCTACTGGGCTATCTCTTTCAGATGCAGGGAAATTATCCCCCTGCCCAAGAGGCCTATGAACGCTACCTACAGGAAAGCTCCATTCCTTATTGGCAAGCACAGGCTCGGCATCGGTTGAATGAAATGTCAAATGAGTAGATTCAAGTTCGGTATTCAATCGAAACGGCATTGATTGCTATTTGCCCCTCTCCCATCTCGACAACTGACGCTATCTTGTAGCGTTTCCCCTCAAAATAGAAAATCCGCTCTGGGTGTAGGGCATTGATTTCAAAATGCAGATCAATGCTGCGTGTATATCCTAACAATCCGTAGGCCCGAACTGTTACAGCCTTTGCATTTTCTTCATTTGGAGAAGAAATTTGCAGGTCAGTTGGGGTTGGGGGAGTGGCGGCAGAAACTGAAGTTACTGCTTCTGGATGAAAAGGAGAGCGGTAGTTATCTGAAGAAGAAACCGAAATTTCTGGATTATCTGAACCTGGACACATCTGATACCTTGGGGAATAGTTTCAACATCTCTACTTCTCAATGATTTACTCACGCTTTGATGGGTAACAGCAACTTGCTCCCATGACAAGCCCTACCAAGTTCTAAACCTTTAAATCATGCAGAGATTGCACGTTTTCTGGCAAGGGATCAATAGCGAAGGACAGCCTTGTGAGGGAATTCTGATTGAGGCTGGTGGCCTTGAGCAAATACACCAACAACTACATCATCAGGGATTTTTCCAGCTGCAAATCAATCCAGTGGAGCCAGCCCGACTGCAGAAGCCGCTTAGTGTAGCTTGGCTGGCTGAGATGACAGGTCAATGGAAGCAACTAGCAGACTCTGGACTTCCCCTTAAAGATTGCTTACGATTTCTAATTCGATCTCAAAATGATCCAACCAACAAATTTCGGCTGCATAATGCACTTAGGCATCTCGAATCCGTAAATTTACTACAAGACTCTTTTCAGATCGGACAAGGCTTTCCAGATTTTTTCACTCGAATGCTAGCAGTTGCTGAAAGTTCGAATCAACTGCCAACAATTGTGAGGGCTCTTCAACAACTGTATGTCTTGCAGGAGCAAGAAAGACAGGAGCGCTGGCAATTGCTTCGGTACCCATTGACCATAGCTGGATTTGCTTTGGCTGTTTTTCTGGCATCAACCATCTTGTTGGTTCACTTGTTCCGTAGACTTTATCTTGCCCAAGGAGATGAACTTTTCTGGCTCTCTGCTTCTCTTCTTCAACTCAGTGACAGCTTGTGGTTCCAACCTCTTCCCTGGCTTGCGAGCCTGCTCACCGTTGCTCTTATGACTATTTCAGTTCATCGCAAAATTTCGATCAGTCAAATTCTGAACTGACTCCCATGGCTGGGAAGGCTTCAGCAAACCGTACAAATTCAGCTATATTCACAAGCTTTGGCACTGATGACGAAGGTCGAACTACCGTTATTGGAAGCACTTGAGTTGGCTTCACCTCTTCTTCCCAAAAGCCTGCTGACAAGACAGCTCAGAATCCGGCAGTCACTTCTGCAAGGCAGAAAGCTTTATTAAGCTTATCAAGAAGCAAGTTTCTTAGCCCCCGAACAACTACGTTTACTGGATCTGGGGGAATCTAGTGAACAAATCGCTTATGCTTTTCAGAGAATCACCAATCACCAACTTCAGCAGATCCAACGAGATCGTCAGCGTTTGCAGGATTTTCTGCAGCCTTTCTTCATGGTGCTCGTTGCGCTGATGGTCCGAGCTCTCCTACTGGCCTTTTACATGCCTCTCTTCCGGATAAGAATGACTGTATTAGAGAGGCCATGCTTGCTTTTTTGGAGTACTTTTCCTAACGTCTTTCTATATAGTTGTTTTAATCTT
>JAQWOT010000195.1 GCA_029245725.1 SAR324 cluster bacterium
TCGTCGGTACCTACCCGGTAGTGAACTCAACTTGCTTCCGTTGTCAGAAGGAGGTTCCATCTTGGCAGCCATTTGCTATGAAATCGGATTTGAATCAATACTCAAGCAGGCCTTAGAATCTAGGGTTCGTGTTGTATGGAATCCCGTCAATGATGGCTGGTTTACGTCCTCGATAGCGGCTTGGCACAGAACTCTTGCTCAATTCAGCAGTGTAGGAATCGGGTTGCCACTAATTCGGGTAAGTAACTCTGGCTACACTGCGATAACTGATGCCAGGGGAGTTTTGCTGCAGACCGGAGAATGGGACCAATCAGTTGCCAAAACTGTAAAAGTTCCAGTCCCTGAGCAAGCGGGACCATGGCTACACATTGCCGAAATTGTTCGCTGGGTTCTGCTTGGCTGGGTACTACTTGACGTTGGACTAGGGTTACTCCTGAGACGCAGTCAAGAAGACTGACCCAATACATTTTCATTGATTCATTTCTTGAAGAATCTCAGTATTTTTTTTAGATTTTCAGATTAGTATTAATTCATTACTTTGGATTTTGGTCTCGTTTCATTGACCTTCAGAAATTAAGCACCAATAGCCAAATTGATGCATCATCATCACGATCCTCCTTCATACTGAGGTAGCCTTGAATTGGAAGAATAACCCTGTAGAGAAAATTAAAGACTGGGAGTCAGAATTAGCTGACAACCATCAAAATTTCATCAAAGCCAGCCTCAGATTGGATCTGACTCGTGGAAAACCTGCGATTAACCAGCTAGCTCTGGCAGATGGGCTTGATGGAATCTTGCAGGGTAACTACTTGGCCTCTGATGGGACCGATACCCGCAATTACGGAGGGCTAAAAGGTTTGCCCGAAGCACAAAATTTGGGTGCAGAATGGCTTGGCTTACCCCAAGAAGAAGTCATCGTGAGTGGCAATAGTTCCCTTTCGCTAATATACCAAGTGCTGCATGTTGGGGCTCACTACGGTTTTGGTACCACCCCTTGGCTGCAGCAATCCACCCCTCCAGAATTCTTGGCGATTGTCCCAGGATATGACCGACATTTTGCGATCTGTCAGAAGTTGGGAATCAGGATGGTGAACGTCCCAATGAAAGCGGACGGACCAGATATGGAGATGGTTGAAACCCAGGTGAGGCGCCCTCAAGTCAAAGGGCTATGGTGTGTTCCAAAATATTCGAATCCAACCGGGAATATCTACAGCGCCGAAGTTGTAGACCGAATCGCACGCTTAGGGAATCAGGCAGCGTCAGATTTTCGGATCATGTGGGACAACGCTTACGCAGTACATGATCATTATGAAGATGCCCCCGAGCTAACAAACCTAATGGAGCTTTGTCGACTTCATGGCACACAGGACAGTGTCATTCTATTCGGTTCTACTTCAAAAGTCACTTTGGCTGGTGCAGGGATTTCTTTTCTTGGTGGATCGAAAGCCAACATTGAACATTTCCTCGAACAGATGGTCTTTTGGACGATCGGACCTGACAAGGTGAATCAATTGCGACATGCTCGGTTGTTACCAGACCTTGCTGCAACCAAGAAGCACATGCAGCAGCACGCTGAAATTACACGACCCAAGTTTGAATTAGTCCTAAAAAAACTAGAAGAATCTTTTAAAGATCAGGAGATGGGTAGCTGGATCAGCCCGGGAGGAGGTTATTTTGTTTCCTTTGACTCGCTCCCAGGCCATGCTAAGCAAATTGTCAGACTTGCGGGTGAGGCTGGAGTAAAAATGACCCCAGCCGGCTCGACTTTTCCGTATGGGATCGATCCTGAAGATAAAAACATCCGACTTTCACCGACATTTCCGCCAATTGAGGATCTATCGAAGGCGATGGATGTCTTTGTTAACTGTGTTCAGTTGGCAACCATTAGAAAGCACCTCGGAGAGTCATAGATTTTAGGAATTCCCATCAATTCCCCGAAAGATTGCTAAAAAATAACGGATTTGTTTAGATGGATTGGCCAAGTTGACCATCAACCTGGTTTATATTCTCGATTGGCCTCTGGATCTTCCATTAAGAAATTCAGATTCTCTATTTCTGCCCACAGACTATCTGGCAATTCAACATTCGCCCAGTCAATTGTCTGCTGAACTCTGGATGGCTTGGTGACACCAGCAACTGTTGAAGTTATTCTGGGATCTCTCGTAGAAAACTGTAAAGCAAGGGCACCTGGTGGAACTTGGTATCTTGAGCAGATTGCCTCGATGGCCTTAACCGGTTCTAAAGACTCTGTTGTAGCATCTTGGTAGGCAATTCTCGGCATTACAGAGCTACCTTTAGCAAGAATTCCTGAAGCATATGGCGCTGCATTCAGAATAGCAATGCCTCTTTCATGAGCTTTTGTGAATACCCTGTCAGCCGATTTATTAATGATATTCCATCGGTTGTGATTCATCAGTGCATCGAAGGGCCAGTCCCACAGAATAGATTCCATCACATCTATTCTACCCATCGCCAACCCT
>JAQWOT010000196.1 GCA_029245725.1 SAR324 cluster bacterium
TCCAACAGAGTGTTCCTCTAACCAGATGTAGTTGTCATCCATCCCAGTCTACCATTCAGGATCGACCTTACACTCAATTGTATCAATTTCATTATTTGATATTTACCTTCACTGCTGGTAATTCATCGACTAAATTTCCTCATTCTCCCCCACCCCTAGCTGCAAGCGATCATGAAACATTTGGTCTGCTCTCTACTTGTTAGTCTCCTGTTGGTCCCTCTCGTCTGGTCACAGACTCGTGCCATACAACCTTTACGCATCGAAGCCACCACTGCTCAAGATGAGTCCATCTCCTACATCTACGAAGAATCGCATGCTCTTATCATTGGGGTGAGTGACTACACCAATGGCTGGTCCAAGCTAGCTGGAGTCAAAGAAGACGTAATCGAGGTGCAAAGAGCCTTGGAAGACAATGGTTTTGAAGTGCAGCTTCTGGAAGATCCAGACAAGCAACAACTGGAAGCCACCATTGAGGACTTCATTTTTGAAAAGGGAGCCGATCCAGAGAATCGACTGTTGATCTATTATGCTGGACACGGCCATACCAAGACACTGGGCTACGGTGGTGAGATGGGCTACTTGGTACCAGCGGATGCACCACTACCAAAAAAAGGCCGTGACATCGCTTTCCAACGGAGTGTGATGAGCATGCAACGCATTGAAGAAGTTGCCAAGAATACCTCTGCCAAGCATGTCTTGTTTATGTTCGATGCCTGTTTTGCAGGCTCCGTCTTTCTAGCTACTCGGGCCGCTCCCTCTTATATCGAAGTGTTTACTGAAGAGCCGGTGCGCCAGTTCATTACTTCGGGAAGTGCTGATCAGGAGGTGCCAGACAATAGTATTTTCCGGCGTGCTTTTGTGGATGCTTTGGCTGGTAGTGCCGATTTTGACAAGGATGGCTACCTGACTGGATCAGAGTTGGGTACTTACATCCAGAAACGAACAGCAGAGGACTGGAAGGGCGAATTGACGCCTCAATACGGCAAATTACAGGACCCGAATCTCAACAAAGGAGATTTTGTTTTTAAGATTGGAAAGTCTGCAAATCAGTCTTCTACAGCCAGCACTGTGACAGCCAATTCGGATTTGGCTGCGCAGGCTTGGGAGGTGGTCAAAGATTCAACGAATCCCAAGATTCTGGAGGAATTCATCAGGATGTTTCCCTCAGCGCCACAGCGTAATCTGGCAAAGCTAAAACTGATGACATTGGAATCATCCTCTCCCATTGAATCAACAGAAAACTTAGAAAATATTGAGGTACTTGCTGGTGACGCTGCGATACAACAAGTTCTTAAAAACAAAGACTGCATTGGTTGTAATTTAGCAGGCGCCTATCTCTGGAAGGCCGAATTACAGGGGGCAAATCTCAGTGGCGTTGACTTGACAGGTGCCTATTTGAGAGGCGCCAATCTTGTTGGAGTGAATTTCAAAAATGCAAAATTGAATGGGGCAGATCTAAAGGGAGCTAACCTGCAAAGGGCCTCATTCTGTAACACGTCCATGCCAGATGGTTCGATCAGTAATATGGGTTGTGAAAAAACTGATCAGGCTACACCTGAATCAGAAACAGCATTTGGATTGAGTGGTGAAGCCGCCAAGAAACAACTTCTGAAGAAGAATAA
>JAQWOT010000197.1 GCA_029245725.1 SAR324 cluster bacterium
CCAACGATACCTCCACCTACAATTATAACTTTCGCATTTTGCATACTACCCTTTTTGGAATAAATCAGATTGCAGAATCTTTCGTAGTGTTGGTGCTAAATCCAGTTGGATTGGTACCATGAAGAGAGGCATTTTCAGATCACTTTTTTCGATTTTTCAAAAGTTTTTTTTGCGTTTAATTTTGCTTCTTCTGTTCTCCCAAGATATTGCAGAGAAATTGCTTGAAAAGTCATTTGAATGATGGAGTCTTTTTGTTTATTTACTTCGTATAGAATCTTGAGCCATTCTTTTTTTTCTACTAGATAGCGATAATGCCAAAAATATAAAAATGATTGAATAGAATTTAGATTTGATCTAACAAATCTTCCATCATGTTGATTTAGGCGTTCCAGGCCTTTCAGTGCATAGAAGTTTGTAGATTCAGATTGTTTTAATTTCCAGAATCCCTGTGCCAATAAAATATATAGTTGCAAACAATCAGGATAGATACCAACAAATTGCTGAATTGATTTGAGAGTCGTCACTAACTCATTATCAGGAAGATCTCCCCACAAAAGTAGAGCATGAGTAAGCAGAGCTTCATCCTGAACATATCGTGCATTTTGAACAACACTCTCCAAAATCTGCAGTCCTTTAGTAGTAGACCCCGATTCAAGAATGATTGGAGCAAACCAGCGGATATACCACTCAGACTGTGCAATCATAATTTTCATAATTCCACGACTAAGCTGAGTATCAGCAAATTGCGGATCTTTTTCAAAGACTTCATCAAGTATGGACATTCCAGATGATCCATATCGATAAGCCTGAAAATAATTCTTCTTATAGCCAAGTTCTACGCTACCTATCAACCCATAAATTAGTCCAAGATGGAGCTTTGAGACCTGATCTTCAGAGTTTTGGGAAATTTGATTATTTAGGCGTAGTTTTGCTTCATCTGCAAGTAATTGAAAATGCTTTGTTGATTGCTCCTCAAGATCAGATCCAGAATTAAGTGAGAAGATAGTATACGCCAACAGAGCTCGCATGGCACTTTGCTCTGGCTGATCTAAATTTGCTAAGCTAAGTTCAAGTTTTGGTAGGTTTTCTTCCAAGTAAAGATTGTAATAGGCAATACGAAATTCGTTAAGAAATTGAATTTGATACGAGGAGAGTTTGGTATGGGATTGGGCATGGGAGATTTGGGCAAGGAAGAGTAGAAAAGTCGTAAATTTTAGGAAGCATTGAAAGAATTCAAAGGTTGGCATGAAAGAATGCAACGTTTTTAACCGGCCTCAGAAGAAGCCGGTTTGAACTTTTAGATCACTTCTCTTTAACGTATGTGCCAGGCGCATCTCCGAGCAACTTATATTTTTTACTGCCCATCGTAGGTACACTTCCTTTGTCACCACATTGACCTTGCAGCCAAGGAATCCAATCTTGCCACCAGCTTCCTCGAACTTGTTGGATATTTTTCTGCCAAATCATTGGATCTTGATCGGTTTCAGTGACAGGTCCAGCCCAGTAAGCTCGCTTTGGCGGATTTAGAGGAGGATTAACTACTCCTGCGATGTGCCCCGATGTTGATAAGGCAAAACGTACTTGTCCACCTGTATTAAGTCCGGTTTTGAATACTTGGTCCCATGGGGTAATGTGATCTTTTTCAGCCGCAACTGAATACAGCGGTTGATTGATTTCACCAAGGTTGATTTTCTGCCCAGCCAATTCTAGTTTGCCTTGGCAGAGATGGTTGTTGATGTAAAACTCTCGCAAGTAAAAGGAGTGAGCTTTTTCAGGTAGTCTAGTGGAATCTTCATTCCAGAAGAGCATATCAATTGGTGGAGGGGTTTTGCCATAAAGATAGTTGTTCACCACGTAATTCCAAATCAGCCCATCTGCTTTCATCATTCGATAGGTTGTCCCCATCTGCTTGCCGTCTAAGTATCCTTTCTCAGCCATCATCTTCTCAACAAATTTCATTGAGTCCTCATCTACGAAGAGCCCAAGATCTCCAGGCTTGGAGAAATCGACCAAAGTAGTCAACAGCGTGAAACTTGAAAAATGATTTTTCACCTTTTTCTGAGGACCGTTCAGCCAGCCCATAGTAGTTGCTAGTAAAGAACCTCCAATACAGTATCCAACTGCATGGATATTTTCTGCTCCTGTGATTTCCTTGACAACTCTCATTCCCTCAACGGGGCCCATTAACATGTAGTCATCAAGACTTGTGTTACGCAGTTCTGTCGTTGGATTCTTCCAACTAATCATGAAAACTGTGAAGCCATTGTTCACTAGATTCCGGACAAAGCTCTTTTTTTCATTTAGATCTAAAATATAGAACTTGTTGATCCAGGGTGGGTTGATCAGTACTGGAGTCTGATGTACTTGATCAGTATTAGCTTCATACTGGATCAATTCCATTAGGTCATTTCTATAAACGATCTTACCTGGTGTGTTCGCCAAGTTCTTACCGACTTCAAAAGGGGACTTGTCGACCATTTGTGGCATTTGGTCTTGGAAGTCTTTCACCCAATTTTCAAATCCTTTGACAAGACTTTTTCCTTCGGTATCAATGAATTCACGAATGGCTCCTGGGTTAGTCCAGAAGTAGTTGTTTGGCGATATCGCACTTACCATTTGTTCTGTCCAGAACCTGGCCTTGTCTTTCGTCCGATCTGAGACATTGGGTGTCTTCTGAATGCTTTCTTGGAGGAATTCAGCGTAGAGCTTATAGTATTCCTGAATCCATCTGAAATGGGGCAACTCTTCAAGTGTGGGAATTTTGCCAAACTCTCCCTTCTCAATAGATTCTTTGGATTTATTTACAAACTCGTTCCAAACTTTCATGTTGACTTCACCGATTTTCTGACTCCAATTCTGCATGGACTGATTCAGTTCTTGCGGATTCTTTGTCCAGGCTTCGGCAACTTGTTGGAGAGATTTCAGTGCTCCAAATGGATCAGTGTCAGTGCCTTGCTCGTTCATCTTGGAAATCATACTTCCAAAGAATTCCTGCATTTTTTCCTGATTGATCCCCTGTGTCTGAGTATTCATCGAACAGCTCCTATCATTAATTGCTTAGCTGTAATGCTGCATTCCCACACTCTCGATTTTGTGGAGAGTGCAGAATTTTTTTGTTTCTGGAAATCAGATTCTAAGTCCACCATCAACTTCAATGACCCTACCGGTGATGTAATCATTTTCTAGAATGAAGACAGCTGTTCTTGCGATTTCTGAGGGTTCACCAAGTCTACGAATTGGCACTTGATCAATGATCTTCTGCTTCACGTCTTCACGAATCGCAGCAACCATTTCTGTGTTGATGTAACCTGGTGCAATCGCAGCACAACGTACTCCATGTTGCGCCATTTCCTTGGCCCATGTCACAGTCATTTCTGCTACACCAGCTTTTGTGGCTGTATAGTTAGTTTGGCCCATATTCCCATTTCTTGAAATACTAGAAATGTTGATGCAAACACCTTTGCTACCCAATTGAAGTTGTTTTTCAAAAAACTCACGGGCGCAAAGGAATACCCCTGTTAGGTTGACATCAATGACTAGTTGCCAATTTTGTAAGGACATCTTTTGAATTTCCTCACCAGTAACGTTACCAGCTTCGTCCTTAATCTTTTTCTTGCGAACAATGAGTCCATCTCGTGTGATTCCGGCATTGTTTATTAGCCCATCAACTTGACCAAAATCTTTGACGATTTGATCTAATAGGGAAACGACTTCATCCTCTTTGGCTACATTAGTGACGTAGGTATGAGCTTTGACTCCCTTCGCTAAGGCCATCTCTTTCGTGGCATTTAAATCATCTTGGTTTAGATCAACCAAAGCTAAGTTTGCTCCTTTGTTCGCAAGTTCTGAAGCAAATGCGCGTCCTAAGCCTCGTCCACCCCCTGTAATGACTACGACTTTTCCTTCTAGATTCATACGACCTCGTTTGTAAATTAACTCTTTAAAATCAATCTCAAATCTTTTGAGAAATTTGTTTACCGTTCTACTGCTAATGCGACACCAAG
>JAQWOT010000198.1 GCA_029245725.1 SAR324 cluster bacterium
ATTAAAAATGTTCAATAATTTCAACAATAATGTTTGTAGTGTGCTGTCTTTGTGTGACTAAAAAACTTAATAAAATCAGTTTATTTAATCATTATCTTTGTCATTTCATGACAAAGTCGGCTGTGTGTTGAGTTGTTGTTCAAGTTGGTGCATCACCCGATACGTGGGCAATACCTTGGCCACACTGGCACGGGGTTCACGTCCTTCACGGATAGAAGCAATGAATTCTCGATCCTGCAACTCGATCCCGTTCATGGAAACATCCACCTGTGAAACATCAACTGCTTCATCCCTGGCCGTGACCAGATCATCATAGCAAGCGATGTAGGTACCGTTGTTACAGATGTAGCGGAAGAACGTTCCTAGTGGACCATCGTTGTTGAAACTGAGAGACAATGTGCAGACTGAACCTGATTCAGAAAGCAACTGGATCGACATGTCCATGGCAATGCCCAATTCTGGATGCATCGGTCCCTGAACCGCATTGGCCCTAACAACCTCCTCTCCTGTTTGGAATTGAAAGAGATCGATCGTGTGAGCCGCATGATGCCAGAGTAAGTGATCCGTCCAGGTTCTCGGTTCTCCAGCTGCGTTGATGTTCTTGCGTCGAAAAAAGTAGGTCTGCGCATCCAGTTGCTGGATCTTCAACTCACCAGCCTGAATTTTCTTGTAAATCCACTGATGCGATGGATTGAAACGGCGGGTGTGACCAACCATACAAACCAAGCCTGTTTCTTGCTGGAGATCCATCACAGCTTGAGCATCCGACCAGTTATCGGCCAAGGGAATCTCGACCTCCACATGCATACCAGCTTTCAGACACTGCATCGCCTGAACAGCATGAATTGGGGTAGGGGTGGCCAGGATCGCAGCCTCAACTCCTGGAAGGGCCAGCGCCTGATCTAAATCTGTCATCACATGAGGAATTCCATACTGCGCTGCAACAGCTTGTGTTGGCTCCAAAGGTTGTCCTACCAGCGCAACGACCTCAACTCCCTCGATATTCTTGAGGCCATCCAGGTGTTTTTTGCCAAAAGCACCTGGTCCCACCAAAATGATTTTCATTCGTTATCTCCAGTTCAACAACATGCCCTCAAGTCTGGACAATTATTCGAGTAATTTTTCAGAATTCATCGTTACTCAGCAAACAACTCCAGTAAGCAACTGATCACTTTCTTTTGGACAGATGCTTCCAGAATCCCCATTTTTTCTAGCAAACGATCCTTATCTACCACACGCATCTGATCCAAGAGAATCAGCGCCTGTTTCCCATCAAATTCATAGGAGATGCGCGAAGGGAATTCAAAACCTTGAGAAGTCATTGGGGCAACGATGATGGTCTTCAGAGCGGCTAATTCATCAGGGGAGATAATCACACATGGGCGTGTCTTTCGGATTTCCGAACCTTTGGTAGGCTCCAGATTCACCCACCAGACCTCAAAACGGTGAATTGTCTTCACCATTCCCAATCATTCTCTTCGGTCAGTTTCGCACCCAACCAATCATGATCTAACTTCTCCGACTGCCCGTTTTTTTCCAGAGACAATCGAATCTTTTCTGGCCAGTCCTGTCGCGGTCTCTTAGTAGGTCGGATGAGTAGCCCCTCGCTGGTCACTTCCAGAGATAATTCTCGATTTTCCAACTGAGCCTGCTCAATCAGCAGCTTAGGGATTCGAACTCCCTGCGAGTTACCAATCTTGATCAAACCAGCCATGTGTTTCTCCAGAATTTTTGTAATTACAAAATAACTACAAAAAAGCCACTGTCAATGCTTTGTAAACCTGTTACTCAAGTTACGGACTCAGCGACCATTCTCCAGAATCAAGTGTCCCACCGCAGTGTTGGAAGCTGGCACATGATAGAAGCGATGACGCACAGTTGGCTTGGAACCACTGGCAACATCACTCATTGCTCCCCGTGCAATCAACCACATCACCAACTCAATCCCCTCACTACCCGCTTCCCGAACATATTCGATGTGTGGAATCGCAGCGGCGGCTTCCGGATCATCGATCAACTTGTCCAAAAACTTGCTGTCCCATTGCTTATTGATCAGCCCTGCACGTGGTCCCTGCAACTGGTGGGTCATGCCGCCCGTGCCCCAAATCTGGACATTCAGATCTTCGTCATACTCATCCAATGCTCGACGAATCGCTTGCCCCAATTGAAAACAACG
The DNA here is from genome assembly GCA_029245725.1 of SAR324 cluster bacterium. Lineage (NCBI taxonomy): Bacteria > Deltaproteobacteria > SAR324 cluster bacterium. The sequence continues at coordinate 2,177 of JAQWOT010000198.1, forward strand.
CTGTCCTCTTGGTACGGGGTACTGAACCACGTTGACCGCAAAGGGAATCACAGGGCAGGGCCAGGCTGTTGGTTGGCCACACATCAACGAGAGAGGAACCGTCAAGCCATGATCCACGTCCATCTCGTTGACAATCGTCAGATCAAAGTCCTGTAGAATGACGGACTGGGCGATATGAGAAGCTAACTCTGGATGCCCCTGAACCATTGGCACAGGCCGAGGTCCCCAGCCTTCATCGGCAGGTCGAAACTCAGCAGCCGTACCAATCGCAAAAGTCGGAATCATCTGTAGACTGAAAGCCGTCGCATGGTCGTTGTAGACCAAGATGATTACATCTGGCTTGGCTTCCTGCATCCACTGCTTGGAAAATTCATATCCAGCAAAGAGCGGTTGCCAATACGGTTCCTGGGTCCTGCCCTGATCCAAGGCAGCACCAATTGCAGGGACATGCGAAGTATAGACGGAAGCGGAAATATAGGCCATGTCACATCTCCTTGGCTTGGGCATGATGAGAATACCCCTGGGGCTGACGATGAGCTTGGGCGTCACCGTCTTCGCCGAGATAACGGTTACCCTCGGGAGAACGGCCCCCCTTGATCATCATCTCTCGATACTCCTCTTCGGTCATGCCGGTCATACTACCAGCCATCTGTTGGAAACTCTTGCCATCCGTGGCACCAATCTTGGCCAGAAAATAGATATTCCCACCAGTACGAATGCACCAGTTGAGGTCACGGGCCAGAACGGCCTGTTTCTGTTCTTCGGTCATTGGCCATTCATCCAGGTAGGCTCGCTCATCCGCCTTAAAGCGTTCCCGGTTCGCTGCCTTCATCAGCGACATGCAAAACTGGTTGAGATGGTAGCCCTTGCGAGCCTGCTCTGCATCGAAAATGATAGTTCCAGGAATATCGAGATATGGTTTGTCGAGTGCCATTTTCCTCTTTAGTCGGCCCAATACAGGCGCATGGGGTTGTTGATCAACAGTTTGTGCTGGAGCTCTGCCGTTGGGGCAATATGAGGAATCACATCGACCAGATGTCCATCATCCGGCATATGTGATTTCATGTTCGGATGAGGCCAGTCGGTTCCCCACAAAACGCGATCTGGGAAGGTTTCCACAACCTTTCTCGCAAAGGGAATCACGTCGGAGTAGCACGGTGGCCCCTGCTGAGAGAGTCGCTCCGGACAGCTGACCTTTGACCAGAAATTTGGATGTTCCTCCAACAGCTTCAAAAACAACCCAAACTCCGGACCATCCACTGATTTACCTACATCTGGTCGTCCCATATGATCGACCACCACAGTGGTCAGTAAAGAAGTGAAAAAATCGAACAACTCAGGAAGCTCGGCAGCCTCAAAGTAGATCACAATGTGCCAGCCCAGAGGCTGAATCTTCCCAGCAATCTCACCAAGGGCCTCAAAGGGCAGGGCATCCACCAGACGTTTGACAAAGTTAAAGCGCACCCCGCGCACCCCTGCGTCATGCAGTTCCTGGAGTTCTTGCTCTGTAATGGTACGTTTGACAGTGGCAACCCCCCGGGCCATGCCTTCCGAGTGAAGCAGCGCATCGACCAGCGCACGGTTGTCCGCTCCATGGCAAGTAGCCTGAACAATCACGTTTCGGCTAAAACCCAAAAAACCCCGCAGTTGCCAGAGTTGATCCTTGGAAGCATCACAAGGGGTGTACTTGCGCTCCGGAGCAAAGGGGAACTGATCTCCCGGGCCAAAGACATGGCAGTGTGCGTCCACAGCTCCGGCAAGTGCCTGGAATTTTGGTTTGGATGGGTTCTGATGCCAGTGCAACCAATCCGCATCCATCGTGAAGGCACTCATCGTCCCAACTCCTGCAACCGAGCGTCAAGTTGTGGATACACCCGTCGAGCATTGCCTTCGAAGACTTTTTGTCGATCAACTTCCGATAGATTCAACGCATCCACATAG
>JAQWOT010000199.1 GCA_029245725.1 SAR324 cluster bacterium
TCAGTCCAACCAATCGGCAGAATGCCAGAAGGCTGACAGGTCGAGTAAGGTCCTGATAGCAGTGGGTAATCAATACGGTATAGCGAACCTACGATGCTCTTCCTCAGATCTATCCTCAAATACCCCAATCTTTTGACAACACAATCTGGACAAATAGGCACTAACCTCGGTTTTGCATTCAAAAGCTTGCACGAACACATCCCATAAGCCTCTCAGAGTTTCTCTTCACTCACGCCAGATCGTCTTTAGATTTCGACCGAATTGTGGTATAATGAAAAAGTTTAATTAATTGAAATTATGTGGTATTTATTGATAAAAAAACGAAATACTCTATCTCTCTGACACATCAAACCATCATCAGTAATTTATCCTTTACAGAGATTGATCAAAACATATCCAACTTACCTTAGGGGGGACAGACCAAATACCCCCACCCTTCATTAATTACCTCCTCTAATCGATTTTTATCTGAGCCCAATTTTCTACCGAGGAGAATTCTGATGAATACATCTCCAAATCTGACCTTCAAGCAGCAACGATTCGTTGAAGAATATCAAGTCGACGGCAATGGAACACAGGCTGTTCTTCGGGCAGGCTACAAGACCAAGCATCCGGCGGAAATGGCGTACGGACTACTAAGAAATACTAAGGTCAAACATAGCCTTCAGGATGCTCAGAATGCCCGTAGAGAGCGTTTACAAATGCGGGCAGATTCGACTGTTCAGCAGCACATTGAACTGAAGGACAAGGCTCTGGAGGCTTGTGACTATCAGACATCACTTAGGGTCCTGAATCAGCTAGTCAAACACCTGAAAATCTTCGAGCATTATCACGCAGCACCACTGTTGGAAGCAATCGAAAAAGACCCAGATAATCTTGAAGAGTTGATTGATCGATTCCTCTGGGTCAACACTTCACTGGGCAACTGGTCATATGTCCTGAGGGCTTTGGAATTGAAGGTGAAGCTAGCTGGGGAGAAGAACAAAGAATGGGACTATGAAGAGCTGTTGAATTCTTTGGAGTTAGTTGCTTGAGAGTTTTCAACACAGAATATTAACAGTAATCAGTGCATTAGGGGTAGCTGAGTATTAGTCAGGATTGTGAAGTGAGTAATTCGAATGCCTAAAGGGTTTCATAGGCTATCAGAACAGAAAACAGATAGATTTGGACTAAATTCCGTTGTTAAACCTGCTAACTGTCTTTGCTGTGATAAAAATTGAACTAGCCCCAGATGAGCAATCAGATGAGGCCAAGCAGATAGAAGGATGGTGCGAATGTATACTTTCTGTATTAGTATACATTTAGAAAATCCCACCAAACCAAGTAAACACTAAGCTTACAAGTGATTTGATCAATACGCCTTAAAGACAGAGGCCCAATTGTTACCAAATCTACTATTTGATAAATAACATTAGGCAGACAATATTCTGAGGAGACTAGTTGGTGAGGTGTGTCAGGATGGTGGAATTTGGCTTATGAGTTGGGCCAACAGGCAGTTAGTTGATCATCACTATTGACCACCGTGTAGAATTCATTGACCGAGTGATTGATATCATCTTTGGCAAATATACCGTGATAGTTTTGCTGCATTGCTTTTTCAAGAAGCGCCGTTTGTTGGGCATTACAACCAACTTGTGAGGCAAGTGCTTCTAAGTGTGGGCCTTGGCCTTGTGCGCTTTCTTCAGCGATTTGTTTATAGCTTTTGTCGAAGAACTTTTCAATGTTGGCAATTCGTGAATTGCAATCAGTCGAAGTTGCACTCAACCCAACAGATTGAACGGTAGTTCCGATAGCTATATCTGAAGTAAATTCGGTAGACTCGGTAGTTGGTTCTGTTGTCAATCCAAACCCACTTCCACGTTTTGAAGGTGTTTGAGGGATTTTAGTCCTTTCAAATCCAGCATGGTTTTGCATAGTTATAAGATTTCTAAACCCTCTGTGACAGGCAAACGCATTGGACGAACTGATTAAAAAAACTAATCCAGTAAGTGTAAATACTAATTTGAATGATCTCATCATTACTCTATTAAGATATGGTCGGTATTATATCATTCCTTAGATTTTTAACCTTTTCCATGCAGATGCATGGTTGATACCCGTTCGGCACTACGTATAATGGCAGCATTTTACTGCCTGAGTTCTTAGACCATTGGATTAACAATCATTCGGTGAGGTATGTCAGGATGGTGGAATTTGGCTTATGTATTGGGCCAACAAGCAGCAAGTTGCTCATCATTGTTGACCACCGTATAGAATTCATTGATTGAATGACTAATATGATCTTTGGCAAATACACCATGATAGTTTTGCTGCAATGCCTTTTCGAGAAGCACCGTTTGTTGGGCATTACAACCAACATGTGAGGCAAGTGCTTCTAAGTGTGGGCCTTGGCCTTGTGCACTTTCTTCA
>JAQWOT010000200.1 GCA_029245725.1 SAR324 cluster bacterium
TTTTTGACAAAATAATCAAAATCACATCGAAGCGAGGCTGCATTCTCAGCTTACCTGGGTACCTATTAATGAACACCTCACAAAGTTTTCTGAGTTTTGTGCGCTTTGCCAGGGTAACCGAAAAAGATGGATCAATTTTACCGCTAGATCGAAATTTTACTCCACAAACCACAAGATAGCCTTCGTACTCTGCTACAATATCAATTTCACCGAGACGGTGTCTGAAGTTTCTCCCTACAATACTATACCCAAAACTCTCCAAATATTTCGCAGCCAAATTCTCTCCATCAATCCCCAAATTCTTTCTGGCCAACATCCTTCACCAGCGAAACGTTTTTCTATGAATTGGGGTTGGACCAAACTGCTGCAACAGTTCCTTGTGACGTTTAGTAGGGTAGCCTTTGTGCTTTGAAAATTCCCACTGTGGATATTCTTGAGCGTACCCTTGCATAATCGTGTCACGCGTTACTTTTGCCAAGATTGAAGCTGCTGCAATCGATTTACTCTTTTGATCTCCTTTCACAACAGCTTGAGCAGGGAGCGATAGCTTGGGTAATCTGTTCCCGTCAATAAGAACGTAATCAGGGATTGGCTCTAAAGCTTCTACTGCTTGTTGCATACCTTTTAACGTAGCATTCAAGATATTTAACTCATCAATTTCAATGTTTCCAAGAACTTTGATTTGATGATTAATTGATCCTGAAATGATCGTCTCGAATAGGGCTTCGCGACGTGATTCGCTCAATTTTTTTGAATCATCGACGTCTAAATACTCTGCTGTGTGCGGATTTAAAATCACACCAGCAACGACTACAGGTCCCGCAAGGGGCCCCCTGCCTGCTTCATCGACACCCACAACACTATGGTAGCCTTGACTCCAAAGTGCCTTTTCAATATCAAGACCTGCTGCGGGCTCTGATCTTTTCACGGATACGTGCTGCCTTACCTCGACGCTCTCTGAGGTAGTAAAGTTTTGCTCTCCTCACATGCCCATGCTTAAGGATTTGAACACTCTCAATTCTTGGGGAGTGGATTGGGAAAATCCTTTCGACACCGTGTCCTTGAGTCATTTTTCGAACAGTGAATGTAGCCTTACTATTCTTGTCTCCAAGGTGCTTGCGAATGACAACACCCTCGTATGCTTGGATACGCTCTTTGTTGCCTTCACTAATTCTGTAATTCACTCGAACTGTGCATCCTACCCTGAAGGCAGGGATATCTTCACGCAGTTGACTTTGTTCAACTACTTTCATCAAGTCTGGCATCTTCGCCTTTGTGTTTTTCAGTTAGTAAGTCTGGACGACGGTGCAGGGTACTTTGCCGAGCTCGCTGACTGCGCCACTCCAATATTTGAGCGTGGTGGCCAGAAAGAAGCACTTCTGGGACACGCTGCCCTCTAAATTCTAAGGGTCTAGTATACTGGGGATATTCGAGAATTCTATTTTGGCTAAACGTCTCTTGTTTAGCTGATTCTTGATTCCCCAGAATATTTCCTCTCAAGCGGCTAATGGTTTCAATTAAGACCATTGCGATGACTTCACCACCAAGGCAGATGAAGTCTCCTCCCGAAATTTCTTCATCCACATAATCTCTGATTCTTTCATCAAAGCCTTCATAACGCCCACAAATAAAAAGCAGACATTCATCAAAAGTACTCAGTTCTTCTGCTTTTTTTTGCTGGAAGGGACTCCCCTGAGGAGTTAGCAGTATAGAATGAACCTTCCGATCTTGGCTTTTGTAAAAGGATTTTCTCTCTTCAAGCGCCCGAACAACTGGCTCAGGGCGAAGAAGCATGCCTGGTCCACCACCGTATGGCTCATCATCAACCTGTCGGTGTTTACCAATTCCAAATTCTCGCAGATCAGTGAGTTTAATCTCCAGCTCTCCCTTAAGTATTCCCTTTCCAATTAAACTCTCATTCAAGAACGAAGAAAAGAGATCAGGAAACAAAGTGATAATGTCAAAAGTCAGAGGGTTTTTCACGAATCCATTAGGCCTGGAATTGGATTGATGACCAATTTTTTGTTCTGACTGTCAAAAAACCGCACAATGTTGCCTGAGGAAGGAACCAGAAATTCTTCTCCATTAGGTTGTTGAACCGTGTAAACGTATCCAGCATCAGTTTCGATAATTTCGACAACCTCCCCAAGTGATTTCTCTAAGGAATCAACAACGATAGCACCTTTAATCTGGTGCAAAAACACTTCGTCATCACCCAGCGGTCGAAGATCTTCGTCATTAACCAACAATCTCGATTTTTTCCAGCTTTCAGCGATATTTCGATCCCCACATTCCTTACATTTCAGAATCCAAATACCCTTATGAATTTTGAGATTCTTTATGTTTATCCTCTCAAATCCCTTGGCATATTCTCTCAAGAAAGATTTGAGGAACTTGCAGTAGAAATTGGGATCATCAGTCAGTGGATAAACTTTAAGTTCTCCCTGCACACCGTGAGGTCCTATAATCGTTCCTAGCCAGGTCAGATCCGGGTAATCTGTCTCCCTCGTCTCAGACACCTTCGATGGAAGCTAACTTCATTAATTTCCGGACACGGTCTGTTGGCTTCGCTCCCACAGACAACCAATATTTGGCTCGCTCTGCATCAATACTAAAGCGATTTTCTTGAACCATGGGGTTATAGGAACCAAGTCTTTCAATGAAACGCCCGTCTCTTCTAGCTCGCACATCAGCTACAACAATTCTGTAGAATGGCGCTTTTTTGGCTCCACCTCGAGCAAGTCGGATTTTGACCACTCAAATCTCCTAGTTTGATTTAATAAATGCAGTCTACATAAAGCTGCGAGACTGCGGCGGCAACATATTTTTCATCATCTGCATAGCTTTGCGTGGATCTTGGGTCTTGGAAAGCTTGTTCATCATCTTTCGCATCTGGGTGAACTGCTTCATCAAGCGATTGACATCATTGACTGCCACCCCACTACCTACAGCGATTCTTTGTCTACGTGAGCCATTCAAAAGATTGTGATTTTGCCTTTCATCACGGGTCATGGATGAGATGATTGCATCAATGCGATTGAATTGTTTTTCATCTACCTTTGCATTACTCAGCAAATTTGAATCCACACCGGGTAGCATCCCCATCAACTCTTTCATTGAACCCATTTTGCGCATTGTACGAAGTTGATCTCTAAAATCATCTAGCGTGAACTCATTGCGCCTAAATTTGTCTTGGATCTCAAGGGCTTGAGCCTGACTGTAATTGTGCTCAACTTTTTCAATCAGGGAGAGCAAATCCCCCATTCCAAGGATTCTTGATGCAATTCTCTCAGGATGAAAAGCTTCAAGATTCTCTAGCTTTTCACCAACTGCAATAAATTTGATCGGTTTCTGTGTTACCGCACGAATTGACAGGGCTGCTCCCCCCCTCGCATCACCATCCATCTTTGTCAGCAATACGCCTGTCAAGTCGAGCTCATCATTAAAGCTCTTGGCCATATTTACAGCATCTTGACCTGTCATCGCATCTGCGACAAATAGAATTTCTTGTGGATTGACCAGCTGACGCATTTGATGCAGTTCGTCCATCAGTTGACTATCAATGTGCAGACGACCAGCTGTATCAATTAGAACCAAGTCTAGGTTGCTGATCTTCGCCGCCTCTACAGCAGCTAACGCAATTTCAACTGGATTTTGGTCTTTTGTAGAAGGATGACAGGGTAGGTGAAGCGAATCTGCGAGTATCCGCAATTGATCAATTGCAGCAGGCCGATAAACATCTGCAGGAACCAGATACGGACTAAATCCTTTCTGGGCATGATAATTCGCCAACTTTCCAACAGAAGAAGTTTTTCCAGCACCCTGGAGCCCCACAACCATTACAACTGTTGGTCCATTCTCAGATCTTGCAAGGGACTCATTACTAGCTCCCATCATGTTCATTAACTCGTCATTAACGATTTTGATGAATTGCTGTCCTGGGGTCAGACTCCCTTGAACTTCCTCACCAATGGCACGACTTTTGACGGACCTAAGGAAAGCCTTGGCAACACGGAAGTTGACATCCGCCTCCAGCAAGGCCATCTTTACTTCCTTTAGCGAATCATCAATGTTGGTTTCCGTGAGTCGTCCCTGGCCACGCACTTTGCGCAAAGTCGTGGTCAGTTTTTGGGACAAGTTCTCGAACATGAAACCCTTGTGAATTCGAAGCGATTGGAAGTGAAAACAAACTGAGTATTAAATGCCTTTGGCGGGCATATTGTCAAGTTCAATTCAAGAGGGAAGAATGCACAAGGTTCTTGTTTTCATTGGTTTGTTAGTTCTCGCAGGATGCCAACCCTGGCAAGATGATTTGAATCGTAATTCGATGCAGTTGCTGGATTTGGAAACAAGGGTCCAAATGTTAGAATCTCAGGTTGAAAGCCTAACTACTGAGTTGGAGGGCCGTAGAGCAAAAAGCGGATCATTCGTAATTATGGAAATTCCTACACTAGAATTGGTAAAGATTTACAAAAACAATGACGAAGCATTCAATCAAGCTTTTAGAAAGTACATAGACCAACAAAACTGATTCACTGAATTTAAATCAAACTTGCAACAGAACAAACTTTCGCCTATCAAGGAAGCTTGAATCGGATTCTATCAACAATTCATCAAGGATAATGTATGTTTGGTCTTGGCATTTGGGAACTGATCATCATTTTGAGTATTGTCGTGATGCTCTTCGGTGCAAAACGACTCCCGATGATCGGAGAGGGCTTGGGCTCAATGATCACAAATTTCAAGAAAGCTACGAAGACAAACGAACTTGAGGAGAAAAAAGAAGATGCAGTTTTAGTGGAGGAATCCTCAAAAGAGAAAGAAGGAGTTAGCTAATTCGCCTCTGGTTGAATGACTAAATTCAAGTTTACTTCCATTTCTTTCAACCTTGCGATTATAGGAATTAAGACTCCGTAAGCTACGTTCTCATCAGCTTCAACATCTGCAAACCAAGGCCCACTTCCTTGCTTCCAGGCACCAACTTTTGTCTGGAAGCTTTCTACCCAGCCTTTTCCGTCCAAATCTCCGATTTTATTGTCGCCAATAAAAATCTCTTTGTCAGCATTGATCACTACACGGAGCGGATCTAATTCCTGAGTTTGTTCATCTTTGTAGCTATCTTTGGGCAGTTCTACTTGAATTGCTTGATTAATGATTGGTGCTGTCACCATAAAAATTACCAATAATACCAACAAGACATCCACGAAGGGAGTCATGTTAATATCACTGATAGAGTCATTTTCCTGGCTGTGCCAACTGCTCATAAAGAACCCATTCAATTCGGTTCGTCAGTTCAAGACTAAAATCTCTCATTTGACCACCGAGGTTTCGAACTTTATTTCGATAATGATTGAAGGCCATTAATGCAGGTATTGCTGCAAGAAGCCCAGCTGCAGTCGCAATGAGCGCTTCCGAAATACCTGGTGCCACAGCCGCAAGGCTTGTGATACCTGAAATTCCAATGCCCTGAAAGGCATCAATTACACCTAGAACAGTACCAAATAATCCTATGTAGGGGGAAGCACCCGAAACAGAAGCTAGTATATTTAATCGATGTTCAGAGTAAGCATAGCGTTCATTGAAGGAGCGTTCCATCACTCTTTGAAGGCGTTCGTTAAGTAAACTTACTGTCGCTTCGCTATGCTGGGAAGTGGGTTTTTGTAGGCGACGGTACGTCTGATTTATTTCCTGGTAAGCTTTACGAAAAATGTATGCTAATGAAGACTGTGGGAAAGTATCGATTTGTTTGTATGTCTGATCGAGAGAAGATTCGCGAAAGAGATTAAGAAAATTCTGATCGTCTTTATGAAACCTGTAGAACTGCAATCCCTTTAGAATAATTACAGCCCAAGAAAGAGAAGATAATAGAAGGAGGGACACCAGCACTAGTTGTCCAATGAGTGTACCCTCAAGGACTACCTTCAAAAGGCTTTGCCCATCAGTCAACTGTGCCAGTACTGAATCCATTCAGAGAACCGGATTGTCTTAGAGTCTTGTAAATTCAACGCGTCGATTAAGATTCCATGACTCTTCACTTTTTCCCGTTTGAGCAGGTCTTTCTTCGCCAAAGCTGACAATGGTGAATCTATTGGGATCTGCACCAAGTCTATCAATCATGTAACTCAGAACAGCTCTTGCTCTTCTTTCACCCAAAGCGAGATTATATTCGTTGGTGCCGCGTTCATCGCAATGACCTTCCAACTGTATATTGATACCAGGATTCTGCTGTAACCAACGGAAATTGTCTCTAAGTTGAGTCTCAAACTCTGATCTGATTGAACTTTGATCAAAATCGAAGTAGACGACGTTCAAGTCTTGAATTCTGTCTGTCTCAGTCTCAGCAGGTGCTGGCAAAAGTTCGTACCTGCGAGTTTCAGGAGTTGCTTTGTCACCACCTGGTTGAAGATTACCCCGCATGGACACCACTTGCTCCTCAAGCTGATTAATTTCTTCTTCAGCCTCTGCAAGTAATTCTTTAGCTCTGTCATACTCTAGTTGAGCTGCAGCAAGCTCTCTCTCTGCAGCAGCACGCTCTTCTGGTGTTTGAGCATTCTTAAGTCGTTCTTCAGCTTTCCGAAGCCGCGCTTCCGCAATAGCCGCTCTGCGACGAGCCTCTTCAGCCTTATCAGCTATGATCTCTGATTGTTCTTGAAGTAGCTCTGTTTCTACCATTCTATCAGCAGGAGCCTGCTCGACCATGATCTGAGTTTCTTCCACCAACGCCCTGGCTTCCTCGACTGCAGCTTGTGCATCTTCGGTGAGCGATCGTTTCAGTTCCTCTTGGTCAACAATAGCATCTTGCTCGGCCTTTGTCAGAGCCTCTTCGGCTTGTCTGATGGCATCCTCGGCGGCAGTAAGTGAACGCTTGGCTTCTTGACGTTCCGCCCTGTTGGTAGCATAATTAATTTTTGCTTCTGCTGCTTCAACTTTTTCTTGAGCTCTTTGCACAATCTCAGCAGTGGCTTCATCTGCTCCAATTGAACGAATTCGCTCAGCCACGTCATCTGCTTTTTTTGCAATCTCTTCAGCAGCAGCAGCATTTTCTTGAATCTCTAGGAGTTCTTCCTCAGTTAGTTCTGCACTAGGTGGACGCGGGTCGAGTTCTTCGGTGCACCCTGCACCTAATAACATTCCCGCCAGCACGGCAGCGGCCAGTTTCTGTTTCCATACCTTCATAGTGCGTACTCCGCAGTGTGAGTGAGGTTTTTGTGAATTATTCTGTTCGAGATCGATCTCACCTCAGTTAGACCTATTCCATGGCCAAACTCTGCTATCAGCAGAGCCACCAGTTTAAAAGCAGCAATTTCAGGGCCACTTTCTGAGGAAACCGTTTATGTTCCAGAATTTCAATTAAAAAGTTGAAAAGCAAAGATTGAGTGAAAACAGCGCTTCTCAAACAACTAAGATAATCTCAAATCTTTTGGAGAATTACGATGGGAATTTGCCTTCAAGGCACAGATGGCATCCGAGGACCGATTCAACAATACCTCCCACAAAGTGAACATCCAGTAAAGTGGTATTTGCAAACCGGAGAAATTACACCCGAATTTTTCCAACTCTATACATATTCAATATGCTATTTACTCCGAAAGTTTGAACTGATGGAGATCAGGAACAGTATTGTTGTAGGTTGGGATTCCCGTGATGCAAGTAGTACTTTCAACAATGCAGCAATATTGGGTATTTTGCAAGCAGGGCTGGCCCCTTGCTCTGTTGGAATTTTACCTACACCAGCAGTTGCCCTTCATATGCTAGCTACCCAAGCAAGTGCTGCAATAGTTCTTACCGCTTCCCACAACCCTGCAGATCAAAATGGGATCAAAATTTTTCTGGGCTCTTCTGGCTTAAAATTATTTCCGTCAGATGAAGAAGCATTGACAGAATTTCTCCTGAAACAACCTTGGCCTCTACCGAACTCAAGTATTATTTATGACGCCTGTGATGAATCCGAGGCAGCCCAGAAAAACTTTATTAAGCATCTTCTCCAAAACCAAGATTTCGAGATAATACTAGATCAACCAGAATCTATCAATATCATTACTGACTCAGCTTTTGGTGCTTGCCAAGTAATTGTGCAGCATTTCTCCAAAAGCTGGAGAATATTTCAGCACTACAATGCAGATTGTTCTCATGAGATTAATCGTTTCAGTGGTGTAGCTGATCTGGAGGGGACTCGCTGGTTAAGCAAACAGCACCTGAAAAACGGTCGGTGGAAAGATTACACAGCATTGCATCAACTTTTTCAGAATCTACAAAAACATCCGAAAATTCTTAATCTATCATGGATCTTTGATGGCGACGGAGATCGATGCTTTATTTTAGTCGCTGATCCATCTCGACAGGGTATTCATATTCTTTCTGGGGATGCTCTGATGCTACTAATCTCCTCAGAATCTGAATTCCAAAGCCAAAATAAATATCTCTTCAATACTATTGAAAGTGATTTAGAGGCTTCCAGTCGCATTTTGGGTATGCAATTCAATCTTCGTCAGTGCGCTGTTGGCGATAAGTGGCTACTTCTGGAGGCCTTCGATTCTCGAATCAAAACTTTAAAAGAACACGTTCGAAAGTTTTCCAGAACAAACAAGGATCTGATCGATCATATTCAAAACACCCTAGTAGAAATGAGAAAACGGGGTAGGCCCAGCGCGTTTGAGTTGACTCGATTGTGGAGAAATTTGATCAAGGAGATCCCAGAAGCAAATCTATTGTCTACTGATTTCTTTTTGGGAGGTGAGGAATCGGGTCATGTCATTTTACCAGCAACTCACAGCAAGCAACTGGTTTTCCTGGGTAACGGTCCGTTAGTGGCTTTCAAAGCGACCGAAATTCTTTACAAGCGCTGGTTACAAAATCCAGAAGAGTTTTTCAAAAATATTAAAGCACTCCAACCTCAAGGAACCCACTTTACTCTACCTATTTACTATGTAGTTAAAGAAAAACTACTAGAGACCAGATTTAGGGATGAACTCTTTCAGATCATCCAAGAGAGAGCTGGTAATCTTTATCCAGAATTTATACAAGACTGGGTCAATCTGCCTGAAGACAATGAGCTTTTGATGCTGCAATTGAAGGATGAAGACACTCTGAAAATTGCGATTTTCATTAGAAATTCAGGTACTGAGGATAAGCTCTCCCTGTACATCCAAGGTAATGGAATTTCTGATCAAGCTTTGAACAAACTCTCAGGAGAAATTTATTGGCATCTTTTGTGTCGTTGCAAAAACAGAAATTCTACTTGGTATCAGTCAGAAGCTCAGATAATGGTTGAACTTCTCAAAGTATCTCCAACAATTTCATGGCCAGAAAATTCAGTCAAAAAATCCAGGCTACTCCACGAGATGCGAAACAAACAAAAGTTTGTCAACGGAGGCCCAGAAAATTTGGTTCTTACAGAAATGGGAAGACGCTACGCTCAGTTTCTTTCTGATGATACTGACTTTAAGGGTGGATAGATAAATCTAAAGCTAACTATCACGCTCTCATCTTGGAAGGTATCTGGGAGAGAGGGAAGTTGTGAAACTGATAAAATAGCATTGACCACTGATTCCTCCATCTGACTTGATGAACCAAAACTACTGATAATTTCAAAGCTCTCTAACTCACCAAGAAGACTTAACTGGACTTGTATAACAACATTGCCTCCATTGGGTTGTGATCCCTGAATGTAGTCCTCTGGAGGTTGAGAATTCCACGCATATCGTAAATGTTTTGCCCATCGACCCATGTAGGATTCGTAAGGCCATTGATAATTACTCAACGTAAAGAAACCGTCCCCACCCAAACCCAATAATCCTTGTTGACCGTTACTAATCGAACTAGCCTGTGCTTCTCCAATCCAATTTGTTAGCTTACCCGATTGCCTTTTTGATTTCGAAGCCTCTCGATCCATTATAGATTCACTGAAGAAGTAGCCTTCAGGCAAATTTGATTTGGCTTCCTTTCTCGCATTCATACGATTTTCATAACGTTGATCTTCAAATTCAGTTCCTTGCTCCTGCTTTGAAATTAGCCCAGAAAACTCTTCATCATTCAATTTTATCTTCGAAAATGAGGGCACAACTTGCCTTTCAAAGTTCTGTCCTTCTTGATCTGCAACTGCTGCCAAAGTTGAATTCAAAGCTGATGTATCTGGTGCACTGTTTGGCTCACCCTTTGGCAAGGAAGCACTTGGCATTGGGATCAGACTCAACTTGCTCTCTGATTGCTGGATTAATTTTTCCAAGTCTAATTCTACTTCGTCTTCAAGTGGGACGATTATTTCTGCAGGCATTTCAATTGAGTCAAATTCAAGTTCACTGTAATCTTCTAAATCAACTATTTGCTGACTTTCTAATGGGTCCTCAGGAAATTGAATTATTGAAGGCAAATGAACTTTATTGCTAGGAGAAACTGAATCTTTTGCCAGCCGAATTTGAACAGCACTTACGAGACGAGTGGGATAGTCTTTTAAGAAATTTAGAGTGGAAAGAAAGAAAAGGTGTGTGAGAATGGAAATAATCAGGATGATTATTTCCAAGTAGTTGAATTGAGGGGTTGGTTTAGTGTGTTGATTAGTTTTTTTCAATCACTCTTGGTACTTTGAAAAACTTTCCATCCAAATAAGGACTGAATTGATCGGGGGAGACCACTGAGTCCGTACAGATGTCATCACGGCCATTCACTTGTAGTTGATCATCACCGTCTGCTAACTCACCTATATCTGCCTCTTTAAGTTTTTCAAAATATTTCAAAATAACTGTGAATTGTTCAGCAAACTTTCCTACTTCTTCATCTGAAAGTTCAAGCGAAGAAAGGGCAGCAATTTTCCTTACGTCTTCTGGCTTAAACATTTGTGAAATTCTCTGCAAAAACAGGCTGTAGCATTAATTTAATTTCTGCTTGCGCTACCAACTTTCCCTCAACATGAGCTTTACCCTCCAATACCCATAGACTTTGACGATTTGCTTTTGCCGTTGTAGTCAAAACTACTTGGTCTCCAGGCACTACAGGATAACGAAATCGAGATTTTTCGATCCCTGCAAAAAAAACAAGTGATTGCTTGACAACTTCCTCAGGGGTTACAGAGTGAATGACAATTCCTCCAACCTGCGCCATGGCCTCCACGATCATTACACCCGGCATGACTGCCATTTGTGGAAAATGCCCTTGAAAAACCTGCTCATTGGCAGTGACGTTTTTGATAGCTTTGCAGGAATTGCCTGGATCCAACTCTAGAACCCTGTCAATAAGCAGCATCGGAAAGCGGTGGGGGAGGATTCGCTTAATTTCTTCTAGATTCATCATGTTAATTTAGTTCTATTTGAATTAATTGTAAGCGTAATCACTCGCTGTTTTGATGCTTCAGTGAATTGTAATAATCAATAATCTTTTGGGTGAGATCAGTTGTTTCCTCTTTCATGTACAGAATCACCTGAGCAGCGTTTTTTTCTAAAACCAAATCATAGTCGCTTCTTTGAGAAACAGTTCTGATCGCCGCCTTCAGGTCTTGAAAAATTGCTTCTGTCAGCTTTCTTTCTTCTAATCTAAGTTCCTGCTCAAACTGTCTGACTTTCTCTCTGAGAATTCGTTGCCTATTCTGGAGTTCTTGCTCTTTTTCCTGTTTTGCTTTGGGTGTTAGCAAAGGATTGTTACGAAGATCCTCAGCAATCTGCATCAGCTCCTCTTCTTCTACCTTAAACTCCTGCTGCTTTTGTCTTCCACGACTCTCCAATAAATTTTTGGAACGCATACCCTCTTCCGACTCATTAAGAGCTCGATTGAGGTCTACGACTCCAATCTCAAGGGCGTGCGAACTAGAAATCATGAAGACAAAAAGAATTATAGAAAGAAGGTATCGCATTGGCTTTAGAAAATTTAAGATGGCAGGAAAATCAGAGGTTTAATCGAAATGATTTTAAGACTAACACAGTTGATGAACGTTCAAAGCCTAAAAGAAGAAATTATTGTATGCATTTGCCCAGCGATCCATCTTTACAAATCTGACCGTTGGTCCAGACAGCCCCTTTCAGAACTGTTCCTATCAACTTGGTATCTTCTAGTGAAGCTCCGGTCAAGTTGGCTTCAAATAAAACTGCTTCTCTCAAATCAGTTCTAGTAAGATCTGCTCCCTGCAGGTTGGCACCTTGAAGATTGGTTTGCTTCAAATTGCTCCTTCCCAAATTCGTGTCACTAAGATTTGCTCCTGTCAAATCACTTTTGTAGAAGTTTGCACGAAATAAATTCGATCCTCGTAAATTTGCTCCTTGTAGTTCCATCTTTGAAAGTTTTGCTTTGGTCAAACCGCACTCTTCACAAATCTTGTCTTTCTGGAAGATTTCGAGATGCCCTTTATCATATGCGAGAATCTCATTTGTTCCGAATAATGCGAAAACTAGGATGGAGATCCGGTAAATCTGATTAGATATCATCAAATGCCGAAGTTAAATTAGTACTTTGAATGCACTTCTTATAGTTGGAGAATAGAATAGTCTTCTTGAAATGTAGCTAAATTTGACTTCACCCTTCAGATCTTTGAAAGATGTTCATCCAGTGCTTTGCGCATAATGATTTCGGGAGCCAGTCTCCCTGTCCAGAATGAAAATGCTGCTGTTCCTTGATATAGCAGCATTCCTCCACCATTCAGGTTTGGCAAACCTAGCTTCTCCGCTTCAAGCAACAAAGGGGTTTGCGAAGGTCGATAAATTATATCTGCAACGGCACCCAAGTTATCAAATCTATTGAGCTTAGCCGGACTAGAATACCCTTCACTTCCTACAGTAGTCGTATTGACCAATAAATTTAGTTCTTCTTTCTCGAGTTGTTCCAAGGACACAGCTTTTACACTTTGCTGACCAAATGATGCTTGGAGAAGCTCTGCAAGTACAATTGCTCGCTCATGATTTCGATTGCAAATAAATAATCGACTAACTCCAGCTTCCAAAAGCCCAACTGCAACACCACGCGCAGCACCGCCAGCTCCGAGCATTCCGACTGAACATCCCGACAAGTTCAGTCTTAATGGCTCTAATGATCGAATAAAACCAGTCGCATCAGTATTTTCTCCAATCCAATGTCCTGAGTCATTTCGGAGAGTGTTGACAGCACCAATTTTACGGGCCGTATCCGTGACTTCATCTAGATATTGAAACACCTCGTTTTTGTGAGGAACAGTGACGTTGATTCCCTGAACATTCAGTGCAAGTAGACCTCGCAAGGCGTCTCCCAATGAGCAGGGCGCAACCCGGAAAGTCACATAGACAGCATCAATTCCCAAGGCAGCAAAAGCTGGATTTTGGAGTGAAGGAGACAGTGAGTGAGAAATTGGATCACCGATTACACCGTATATCTGTGTTGTCCCATGAATCATTGACTCAATCACTCTCATGGAATCGTGCAGCGATCAATCTTACAGTTGCATCAAGTGCCTCTTGCTCATCCTCTCCAGATGCTTCAACGGTGATTTGAGTACCTTGAGTACCAGCAAGCATCAAAACATCCATAATAGTTTTGGCGTTGGCGGACTGCCCACCTTTTTTTAAAAACACCTTTGACTGAAACTGAGTTGTCAGCTTTACCAATTGAGCAGCTGCCCGCGCATGCAGACCTAATCTATTGATGATTTCAACATCTTGAGAAACCATCTCTCAAATTCCCGCCTGTTCACGTAACGTAGCAGCCTTGTCTGTTTTTTCCCAAGAAAACTCCTCCAGTTCCCTCCCAAAATGTCCGTAAGCCGATGTTTTTCTAAAAATTGGCCGAAGCAAATTTAAAGCTTTGACAAAACGTCCAGGTTTCATCTCAAAATTTTTCCTAATCAACCCTGAAATTTGCTCTTCATGAATTGTATTCGTCCCAAATGTATCCACAGATACTGAGACTGGCTCAGCAACCCCAATTGCGTAAGCCAACTGAACTTCACATCTCTGCGCCAGGCCTGCAGCCACCACATTTTTAGCAATATACCTGGCCAAGTATGCTGCTGATCGATCTACCTTGGATGGATCCTTACCGGAGAATGCACCACCCCCATGCCGACCCATCCCACCATAGGTATCAACAATAATTTTTCTACCTGTTAATCCTGCATCGCCTTGAGGACCTCCAATCACAAATCGCCCTGTCGGGTTTAGATGATATTGAATGTTACCCTTGTCAAATTGGGGTGGAATTACCATCGCAATCACCTCCTTCTTCAAATCATCATGTAAACGAGACTGTTCAATCTCTGGAGCATGCTGTGTACTAATCACGATAGCGTTAACCTCTACTACCTTACCATCAACATAACGCACAGTAACTTGGGATTTGCCGTCGGGACGAAGATAGGGCAGTGTGCCGTTTTTTCGAACCTCGGTAAGTCTTGCCGTTAATTGATGTGCTAGCGAAATCGGAAGCGGCATCAATTCGGGAGTTTCGTCACAAGCATACCCAAACATCAATCCTTGGTCACCTGCACCCTGCTCTTTGCCATCGTTTTCATCAACACCTTGTGCGATATCAGTAGATTGTTGGTCTAGTGCAATCAGGACCGCACAGGTATCACAATCAAATCCCATTGCTGAATTTGTGTAGCCAATCTCTTTGATCGTTTGCCGGACTACCCTCTGAAAATCCACTTGTGCCGTTGTTCTCACCTCTCCAGCAACGACGACCATTCCCGTTGTAACCAAGGTTTCACAAGCCACACGACTGCTGGGATCTTCCGTCAGCATTGCATCCAAAATCGCGTCAGAGATATTGTCAGCAATTTTATCAGGATGGCCTTCAGTCACACTTTCTGAAGTGAAGAGGAGTTCTCGCATTTTGTTTCTAATTTTAGTTAGGTTATTAAGGCAGTTTTGAGAGGTTCAAATAAGTTACTAGTAAGGTGGGAGTAAATTAAAATTAAGCGATTTGAATTACTTAAAGCGACTCACCTTGTCAAGTTTCCTGCAAATTAACAACAAGTTTGAAACTTCCACGCTTATACTCACGGCGATCTAGGATTTACAGATAGTGAGAAGCGAGTTGATAAAGATTGTCATCTTCAAGCAAGAAATCCTCCGGAGTACACACTGGCAAGAGTTGAGAAAAATATAAACGAGCATCGAAAAGATTGTG